>CAXBPN010000221.1:0-4382 GCA_963977515.1 uncultured Flavobacteriales bacterium | reverse complement strand
ACTGCTGATATTCAGTAAGTTAATTTCCTTCAGATTTAGATGCGTTTGCCCTGATACCTGGACCTAACCATGTATAGATATATCCAGCTCCTGAGCCATTACTAGCTATTGCTGTAATTACAGCTGAACCATTTATACAAACAGTATCAGAATTAATACTTACAATACTAATTGAAACAGAATCGGGCTGGGTAATGGAAACAAAAGCAGTATCAATACATCCTGTAGCATTATCAGTAACAATACAATAATAGTTACCAGTATCTAAATTATTAGCTAGAGCTGAATTTTGAATTGGATTGGTGTTCCATTTATAGTTATAAGTAGCTAAAGGATCAGAACCTAATACTTCGGCAGAGCCATCAGCAAACCCATTACAACTAATATTGGTAGTATTAATAATATTAGCAGTAAAAGATATAGCATTAGTTACTGTTTTAATGCCTGTTACTTGGCAATTGGCAGCATCTTTAACCACTAAATTATAAGTGTTTGCAATTAATCCATTAAAACTGGTTGAAGATTGGAAGTTTGTGCCACCATCTATACTGTATTGATATGGTACAATACCACCAACTACATTAAAGGTTATAGAGCCACTAGCTTGTCCACATACAGATTGGGTAGAATCAGCAGTAAAACTCATATTTGAAAATGTAATTTGTACACTATCAGCATCAATACAACTAGAATTATTTTCAGTCCAGGTAAAAGAATAAGTGCCACCTGTAGGAACTGTAACTGTTGTGTTAGCTGTATTTGCATCAGGAGTAAAAGTTGTGCCAACAGGACCACCACTCCAAGTTCCTGTTCCAGAACTTGTAATAGCATTTAAATTGTAGGATAATGAAGAACAAATGGTATCGTCAATTCCTGCATTTGAGTTAGGTAAAGAATTAATGGTAAAAGTAATATTCGCAGTATCAGAACAAGTTCCATTATTTACCAATGCATAAAATTGCTGAGTATTAGATGATGTTACACTTGTTGGCGTAGCAATTGGCGTAGTAAGATTTGCATCAGAAAACCAACTTACGGTATTTCCAGTTCCTCCATTAATAGCGTTATTTAGTAAGGTAAGATCAATTCCAGATGTTGTTCCACTTCCACTTATATCTTCACATATTGCTGGAGGTGTTTGGTCAAGAGCAATAGGTAGAGTAAGAACTGAAAAAGTGATTGATGCTGTATCTGTACAAGAGCCATTATCTATTAAAGCATAAAATTGCTGAGTATTAGATGATGTTACACTTGTTGGTGTAGCAATTGGAGTAGTAAGATTTGCATCAGAAAACCAACTTACGGTATTTCCTAAACCTCCATCAATGGCAGTATCCCAAAAAGTAAGATCAATATTATTTGTTGTTCCACTACCATTAATATTTTCACAAAATGCTGTTGGATTTTGGTCAACGACTGTTGGTATTTGATTCCATGTTACAGGAGTTCCTAAAGAAATCGATAAACAAGTATCTGTATAATTAATTCCCCCAGCTAAATCATCATTTCCTGCAACAGCAGAAATGTAATAAGTTGTACCATAACTAAATAGAGGTTGTAAAAAAGAAAAACTAGGAGTAGTATTAGTATTTAGAATAGTGCCTAAAACTGTTCCGCTACTATCATGTAATACAAATAAAAAATTATCATCATTATCTAAGGTGCTATCATTATTATGAGTAGCAATAGCAAGTTCGTTTCCACATAATTGTAGAGGAGTTAAATCCATTGTGCCAGCATAAGTTAAACAACCGCAATTTTTAGATCCATTTACTACGATAGGACCACATCCATTTATGTCATCAACATTAAATTCATAAGTAGCTCCACCAGTTATTAAATTACTTGTCCAAGTGTTTCCTGCCCAAGAGCCAGTAATTCCTACTGGACTAATTCCTGTAACGGTATATGGCCCTCCATTACCGCCAGAAACATCAAAAGATACCGTGTAATCGCCAGTGGGATTGCAGCTTTCAATAATGTTTGTAACTGTTGGGGGAGAATTAACAATAATCGATACAGAGTCGGTTGCTTGACAAAGTGGATTGGAAGGGTCGGTAATTAGAACATGGTAAACTGTAGGAGAGGTTAATGTGGCAAGAGGATCAGCTAAAGTGTTATCATCTAAAGTTCCTAAATCAGGAGTCCATAAATAATTATAGGTAGGGTTAGTTACGTAAGTTATATTTACAGTTAAATCAAGTGTTATAAAATCACCTATACCATCAGTAGGGTTATCTTCAGAAATTAATTCTATAGATGTGATTGGTAAAAATGCTGATAAATCTAACCCTGTCTGGTTACATTGATTGTCAAATTCAAATACGCCATTTATGTAAATATCATAATAATACCATGCAGGGCAATTATTTCCAATGTTTGCGTCAATAGTTAAACTAGTAATGGTTGCTCCAGCTGGCACACACGGAAAAGAGTTTATTAAATTAGATGTAGGGTCATTGTCGTTCCCAGAAATAGATTGAAATTCTTGACAATTCTGAGGAGTAGAGGTTATGATAGCATGCAAATTAGTTTGATCACCTTGGCAGACTGATGTTAAATCTGCACTAGCAGTAACTTGTGGTGTTGCAATAATAATAGGTATTTCTATAGAATCTTTACATCCACTACCATCCGTTATAATTAATTCAGCATTATAATTTCCATCAGCAGTGTAAGTATAAGAAGTAGTGTTTGTCCCATTAACAGTTGCCGACCCGTCTCCAAAATCCCATTGCCAATTAACAATAGAACCAAAAGAAGTTGAGCTGTCGGCAAAGTTGATGGGTGTATTAGAGCATGCTGTTTGGGTAGTTATGTCAGTTCCAAAATTGGCATTTAAAGCAGTACAAAATTTATGCTCATTTGTAGCTCCTCCAGTTGAGGCAGTAAAACCCCAATAAACGTTAGGGTTTCCAGAAAAAACAGTATTGATTAAATCTCCAGTATAGGTTACTCTTAAAACTCCATCAAAAAAAGCTTCAAGAGTTTGGGATGTTGGAGAGTTGTAAGTCCATACAATTTGTAAATCATGCCAAGCACAATCTTCTATATTCGTATTCGTTGAGCTTGCATTAACAGGGCCTGCTAAATTATTTGCAGATAAATGATCCACATCTCCATTCGAATTAATAGAAATATGATCTTCCCATGGGTCCGAATCAGGAGCAGTATTTTGATAAGTATCTAAAAATACACCAATAGAAGGGGCAATTGTACCTAGTCCCATACCATTTCCATTTATACCGACACTAGTACTTACAGGTTGGAGTCCAAATGCCATTCCATCAGCACCACCATCTGAACAGCCTAAAAAAACATTAAATGAAAAATCAAAAGAGTTAGTTAAATCAATTAAATTAATGTTCCAAACTGATCCAACAGCAGTATTAATATTAGGTGTTAGTGTGTAGCAATTACAGTTATCTTGAGTAGCATTACCATTAACTGCATATTGAGCAAATAAAACTGAAGAAAAACTTGCACACAACAAGAAGAGAAAACTTTTTAAAAGAAAATTTAATATTTTACTTTTCATATTAATCTAGCTTATAAAAAAACTAACATATTAGACGTAAAGATATTCGTTCCGTTGCCAGATAAGTTAAGTAAGTAGTAAGTGAGCAAAAATTAGAATAACTGAGTATTCAAAGTTTCAACTATAACAAATAGAGGTAAGAGTGATTATTTTTTAACTAAGAATGGAGTGTAATTAATCTATAGATAAGGAAAAAAGCTCAGTTAAAAATTGACTAATCTTGTGAAAGGGTATTTAAAAACCCTTATTTTTGGGATTCTTAAATTAAGAATAATGAATAATAAAATAAATACAGACAAAGCACCAAAACCAATGGGTTTGTATCCACATGCACGTAAGGTGGGTAATTTATTGTTTTTATCAGGTGTGGGGCCAAGAGCTGCAGGTTCAGGTAGTGAAGAAGCTAATATTCCAGGATTGAAATACGATAAAAACGGAAACTATGAGGCTTTTGATTTTGAAGCACAGTGTCGTTCGGTTTTTGATAATGTAAAAATTATTTTAGAAGAGAGTGGAAGCAGTTGGGAAAACTTAGTAGATGTTACAGTTTTTTTAACCGACATGAAACGTGATTTTAAAACCTATAATAAAATTTACGCTGAATATTTTAGTACCAATCAACCATGCAGAACAACAGTTGAGGCAAATGCTTTGCCATCGCCTATTTCTATTGAGTTAAAATGCATTGCTACTATATAGTCCCCTTTTGAAAGGGGCAAGAAAATAATCCCGATTTTTTATCGGGATGTAATTTTCTAGGGGTATGTTTTTACCCACCTCTAAATCTCCTCAGGGCAAACGCATCTAAATTATCATAACCTTCCGTAAATATTCATTATCCCAT
>CAXBPN010000220.1:0-4385 GCA_963977515.1 uncultured Flavobacteriales bacterium | reverse complement strand
CCAGAATTTTCTGAAGCCGCTAAAAATCCCCAAGCTGTTGCTGTATTTCCTGTAATACTTCTATATTTTCCTTTAGGTAAAGTTGCTGGTTTAACGGAGTATGATGATGGTAATAATTCTACTGTTAAAGCAAAATTATATCCCGCTTTTAATGCTGCTTTATTTGCATTAGCAACTTCTTGGTTTTTCTTAAACTTCGCATCTAAGAAATTTTCTGTAATGTTTAATGGTCGGTTAAACAACCAATAAACGATACCTAAAGCAAACATGTTTTTACTTCGAGTTCTGCTTTTGTTTTCAATATCAAATTCAGCAACACTATCTTTTGTCAATTTAGTAATAGGTGCTTCAATTAAATTATAACCATCCAAACTTCCATCCTCTAATGGATTTGATGTGAATTGAGCTTTTTCAAAATCTTTAGCTTTAAAACTATCGGTATCAATAATTATGGTTCCACCGTTTTTAACCCAATCTAAATTTGCTTTTAATGCCGCAGCATTCATGGCAATTAAAACATCAGCCTTATCTCCTGGAGAATATATATTTGAATTACCAAATTGAATTTTAAAGCCGCTAACTCCTGCAACAGTTCCTTGTGGAGCACGAATCTCTGCTGGAAAATCTGGAAACGTAGCTAAATCGTTCCCAATAAAAGCAGTTGTATTACTAAATTGTGAGCCTGTCAATTGCATTCCATCACCCGAATCGCCTGCAAATTTGATAACTACGCTATCCAACTCTTCTTTAACTTCTGACATCTAAGTATGTTTTTAATCATACAAAGTTACTACTTAGATAGGAACAAATATTTTTATTGACTCATAAATTCTTAATTAAACAAGAATGAAAAGTTACTTTTTATATAAAAAGTAGTTAAGCATTTATATTTTTTAGACATTTAATTGCTTTTTAAGGCTTGTTATACTTGAATATTTATTTACTTTGTACATTAAATTTCAAAATTAAGGCATGGACAAACATTCCTATTTGAGTAATGCTGATGGAGCAGTTATTGAAGACTTTTACCAGCAGTATCTAAACAACCCTGAATCGGTAAGCGAAGGGTGGAGAAAATTTTTTGAAGGATTTGAATTTGCTCGTAAAAACTACGACACAGAAGTTCCTGAAGGTTTCGACAAAGAATTTAAAGTAATCAATTTAATTAACGGATACCGTTCTAGAGGGCATCTATTCACTAAAACTAACCCTGTTCGGACAAGAAGGCAATATAGCCCGAATTTAGATATTGAAAATTTTGGTTTAGAAAAAGCTGATTTAGAAACTGTTTTTCAGGCAGGAAATGAAACAGGAATTGGTTCTGCTAAGTTAAAAGATATTATTGCCCACCTTGAAGCAACTTATTGTCAATCAATAGGCATTGAATATGCTTACATCAGAAAACCTGATCAAGTAGATTGGATAAAAAACAAAATTGAGTTAAAAAACAGACTTCAATTTACTGCTGATGACAAAAAACATGTACTTAAAAAATTAAATCAAGCGGTTGTATTTGAGCAGTTTTTACATAAAAAATTCGTTGGTCAAAAACGTTTTTCTATTGAAGGAAACGAATCTTTAATTCCAGCAATAGATGCCATTGTAGAACGTGGTGCCGAAATGGGAATTAAAGAATTTATTGTAGGGATGGCTCATAGAGGTAGACTCAACGTATTAGCAAATATTTTTAATAAAACTTACGAAGCTATTTTTAGCGAATTTGAAGGAAAAGAATATGAAGACAATATTTTTGATGGGGATGTTAAATATCATTTAGGTTATTCTTGTGATGTAAAAACAGATAACGGGCATGATGTACATATGACACTTGCCCCAAACCCATCCCACCTAGAAACAGTTACACCTGTTGTTCAGGGGATTACACGGTCGAAGCTAGATATTTATTTAAAAGATGAAAGGAAGATTGTTCCCATTCTAATTCATGGTGATGCTGCTATTGCAGGTCAAGGGATTGTTTATGAAGTAATTCAAATGGCTCAATTGGATGGATATAGGACAGGGGGAACCATTCATATAGTCGTAAATAATCAAATTGGTTTTACGACCAACTATTTAGATGGGCGATCTAGTACCTACTGTACTGATGTTGGTAAAGTAACTTTATCTCCTGTTTTACACGTAAACGGCGATGATGTTGAAGCTGTTATTCAAGCTATGCAATTTGCTATTGAATACCGTCAAGAATTTCATAGAGATGTTTTTATAGATATTTTAGGATATCGTAAATACGGACATAATGAAGGGGATGAGCCGCGTTTCACACAGCCTTTACTGTATAAGGCAATAGGTAAACATTTAAATCCAAGAGATATTTATTTAAATAAACTAATTGGAGAAAATGTAATTACTAAAGCTGATGCTAAAGCTATTGAAAAAGAGTTTGATAATGAATTACAAGGCTTTTTAGGTGATGCAAAACAAATTAAAAAAGCATCGGTTACTCATTTCTTAAAACGTACATGGGAAGATTATTCTTACTGTAAACCAGGAGAATTTGATAAATCACCAAACACTGGGTTTGATAAGAAAAAATTAATTGAGATTGGGAATAAAATAGCAACATTACCAAGCGATAAAAAGTTTATCAAAAAGATAAATCGTTTGTTTGATGATCGATTAAACCAAATAAAAGAAGGAGATAAATTGGATTGGGCTACAGGAGAACTATTAGCCTATGCAACTTTATTAGAAGAAGGTCATCCCGTAAGAATTTCAGGACAAGATGTTGAAAGGGGAACTTTCTCTCACAGGCATGCTGTTGTTAAAGTTGAGGAATCAGAAGAAGAATATGTGCCATTAAAAAATATTTCTAAAAAGCAAGCTGATTTTCATATCTATAACTCATTATTATCAGAATATGGAGTTTTAGGTTTTGAATATGGTTATGCAATGGCTACTCCAAATGGATTAACGATATGGGAAGCACAATTTGGAGATTTCTTTAATGGGGCACAAATTATTATTGATCAATTGTTAACTGCTGCCGAAGAAAAATGGAAAACCCAAAACGGATTGGTAATGTTATTACCTCATGGTTATGAAGGGCAAGGAGCAGAGCATTCAAGCGGACGAATGGAACGTTTTTTACAACAATGTGCTGAAGAAAATATACAAGTAGCTAATGCGAGTACACCAGCAAATTATTTTCACTTATTAAGAAGACAATTGCACCGAAAGTTTAGAAAACCTCTTGTTGTGTTTACACCTAAGAGTTTACTTCGTCATCCAAAATGTATTTCTTCAATAGATGATTTAGCTAAAGGTAGTTTCCAAGAAGTAATTGACGATGCTAATGCAAAAGTTAAAGAGGTTGATACAGTTGTTTTTTGTGCAGGTAAGTTTTATTATGATTTACTAGCAAAACAAGAGGAATTAGACGGAGCAGATAATATTGCTATTGTAAGAGTAGAACAACTTTATCCTGTACCACAAAAACAATTAGATTCAATCGTGTCGAAATATGCAACCGCTAAAAATTACATTTGGGCTCAAGAAGAACCAGAAAATATGGGTGCTTGGACTCACATGGTGCGTCATTTCACTTCTATTAAGTTAACTCCGGTTACATTAGCTGAAAGTGGTGCACCAGCAACAGGTTCTTCAAAAGCTCATGCTGTTCGTCATAATGATATTATTGATAGAGTTTTTAAATATTCATTAGTTACAAATTAGATTTTTCACAATAAATTAAAAGCTATGGCTTTAGAAATGAAAGTTCCCTCACCGGGAGAGTCGATTACAGAAGTAGAAATTGCTCAATGGTTAGTTGAGGATGGTGATTATGTTGAAAAAGACCAAGCAATTGCAGAGGTTGATTCAGATAAAGCAACATTAGAATTACCAGCAGAAGAAAGTGGAATAATTACCCTTAAAGCTGAAGAAGGTGATGTAGTTGCAGTTGGTGCAGTTGTTTGTTTAATAGACACTAGTGCAGAACCTCCAGCTGACTTTGTTTCAGGAGGTGATGTAGTGGTTGAAGAGAAAGAGGTTGAAGTTAAAAAAGAAGAAGCTCCAGCACCAAACCCTGGACCTGCAAACGCTCCAATTGCTAAAGAAGTGAAAGCTACGCCTGTTGCAAAAGAGATGTTAGCTTCGAATGGAATTAATGCTGCAAAAATTCAAGGGTCTGGTTCAAACGGAAAAATTACTAAAGCAGATATAGAAGCTTATTTAACAAGCGGAGTGAATGCTGATGCAATGATTGGATGGGGAGGAACTCGTGAGGAAGAATCGAAAAAAATGAGCATGTTGCGTAGAAAAATTGCATCACGTTTAGTAGCAGTTAAAAACGAAACAGCAATGTTGACTACTTTTAATGAAGTTGACATGAAACCAGTAATGGATTTACGTAAAAAATATAAAGA
>CAXBPN010000219.1:0-4491 GCA_963977515.1 uncultured Flavobacteriales bacterium | reverse complement strand
CTTACTTCTGTAATTGGTTTCAACAAATTTATTGCAGCTTTTATTCCATTTACATTCTCAAAAACCAAACTCAACTTGTTGTTTTTCTCCTTCATCTTACACAAATGCGGGTTGTTTTGTACGTGTTTTAACACATTGGTAAATACAGCCGATTGATAGTAAGGAGAATCTTGATTAATAATAAAATAACCGATTAGTTTTTTCTGTTTTAATACCAATTTTTCAAATCCAATTTTTTGAGCAATCCATCGTAAACGTATGGCCTCAAATAAATCTTCCGTTTCTTTTGGCAGTGTTCCAAAGCGGTCAACCAAATGTTTTTTATAAGTTTCTAAAGCTTCATCAGTAGCCAAAGCATCTATGTTTCGATATACATTTAAACGCTCTGCAATATTGGTTAAATAACTATCAGGAATTAAAATTTCTAAATCTGTTTCTAACTGACAATCTCTTACAAAATCTTTAGTGGCTAATTCTTCAGCGTACAAATCTTTAAACTCATTTTCTTTTAGTTCATCAATTGCTTCTTGCAATATTTTCTGATACATATCAAAACCAATATCCGAAATAAAACCACTTTGCTCTCCACCTAATAAATTACCAGCTCCTCGTATATCTAAATCGCGTAAAGCAATTTGAAAACCACTTCCTAAATCAGAAAATTGCTCTATTGCTGTTAATCGTTTTCTTGCTTCTGGTGTTAGCTCGTGCATACTAGGTGCCATTAAATAACAAAAAGCTTTTTTGTTCGAACGCCCTACCCTACCTCGCATTTGGTGTAAATCGCTCAATCCAAAATGATTGGCATTGTTTATTATTATCGTATTTGCATTAGGTATATCCAACCCTGATTCAATAATGGTTGTTGCCACCAGCACATCATATTCTCCATCTACAAAAGCCATCATTTTTTGCTCCAACTCATCGCCTTTCATTTGCCCATGAGCAATCAACACACTTACATCAGGACAAAGTCTTGTAATCATTCCAGCTACTTCTTGTATATTTTCTACTCTATTATTCACAAAAAATACTTGCCCTCCCCTGCTCACTTCATAACTTACAGCATCTCTTATTACTTCCTCGCTAAAAACTTGTAAACGAGTATCTACTGGCTGTCTGTTTGGTGGTGGAGTAGTTATATTTGACAAATCTCTAGCTGCCATTAACGAAAACTGAAGGGTTCTTGGTATTGGCGTTGCTGTTAATGTTAAAGTATCCACATTTGCTTTTAACAATTTTAGTTTATCCTTTACGGCTACTCCAAATTTTTGTTCCTCATCAATAATCAACAATCCTAAATCTAAAAACTTCACATCTTTCCCCACAATTCGGTGCGTTCCAATTAAAATATCTACTTCTCCATTTGCCAGTTTGGCTATGGTTTCTTTTTGTTGTTTGGGTGTTTTAAATCGGTTAATATAATCTACCGTACACGGAAAGTCTTTTAAACGTTTTTTAAAGGTTTTATAATGCTGTAAGGCTAAAATGGTAGTCGGCACTAAAATAGCTACTTGTTTGCTATCCGCTACAGCTTTAAATGCTGCTCGTATTGCTATTTCTGTTTTTCCAAAACCTACATCTCCACAAACTAATCTATCCATTGGCGATTCAGCCTCCATGTCTTTTTTCACATCTATGGTTGCAGAGAGTTGGTCAGGAGTATCTTCATACACAAAAGAAGCTTCTAATTCGTTTTGTAAATAAGTATCTGGTGAAAACTGAAATCCTTTATTTGCTTTACGTTTAGCATACAATTTTATTAAATCGAATGCTACTTCTTTAATTTTAGTTTTTGCTTTTTGCTTAGTTTTTTGCCAAGTGTTAGAGCCTAACCGATGTACTTTAGGTGGAGTTCCATCCTTACCAACAAACTTGGTTATTTTATGTAGTGAATGTATGTTTACATAAAGTAAATCATTATCCGAATAAATAATACGAATGGCTTCTTGCATTTTTCCATTCACATCAATTTTTTCCAATCCAGAAAAACGACCAACTCCATGATCAATGTGTGTTATAAAATCGCCAGGTGACAAACCATGAAGTTCTTTCAGTGTCAGTGCTTCATTCTTTTTGTTGTAAGCATCTTTTAATTTAAAGCGTTGGTATCGATTAAATATTTGGTGATCCGTATAACAACTCAATTTTAAATCTTCATCTAAAAAACCTTCGTGTAGAGGTAACAAAATAGAACTTACCGCTAATTCTTTACCTATGTCTTCAAAAATAGCTTCTAACCGTTCTACTTGTTTGGTATTGTCCGATAAGATGATGTTTGTATAACCATCTTCTTTTTTTGCTTGAATATCATCGTGCAATAACGTAAAGTTTTTGTTAAAACTTGGCTGTGGTTTTTGATAATAAACTAAGGTTAAGTCTGCTTTAGTATAAAATTGACTTCCAAACTCTAGGATATTTTTTTCTGCTATTTCTGTTAAAAAACTTTCTTTGTCAGAAAATATTTCTTCGGGTTTTAAATGTTGCAAAGGAGAATTTTCAACTTCTTTATAAGCTGATAAAGCTTTATCAAAGTCTTTTTGAATTTGATTAGCTGTTAACTGAATATCTTTACACCACAACACCGTATTTTTGGGCATAAAATCCAAAAAGCTTTCTCTACTTTCTTTTAATAAGGTAGTTTGAACGTTCGGAATAATTGCCAACCGCTTATATGTTTGAATACTTAATTGAGTTACGGGGTCGAAAGTTCTTATTGATTCAACCTCATCACCAAAAAATTCTATCCGATAAGGATTATCATTACTAAACGAAAATACATCCACAATTCCTCCACGTATTGCAAATTGCCCTGGTTCTACGACAAAGTCTTCACGCTCAAATCCATATTCAAATAAAACATCATTTATAAACTCAATAGAGAGTTCATCTCCCTCATTTATTCTAAATGTATTTTGTTCTAAATTCTTTTTAGTCACTACTTTTTCAGATAAAGCATCAGGAAAGGTTACAATAATTTTGGTACTACTTTTTTTGGTTAAAGCGTTTAAAACCTCAGCTCTTAATAAAATATTAGCATTATCGGTTTCTTCTATTTGATAAGCTACTTTGTAAGAGGCCGGGAAAAACAATACTTTTTCCTCACCAACAATATGCTCTAAGTCATTGTAAAAATAAGCCGCCTCTTCTTTATCATTTAAAATGAATAACTGATTAACAGGGAAATTTTTGTACAACGCATTTCCTACAAAAGCTGGAGAAGAACCAACCATTCCTTGTAAGTGAATATGCGACAACTCATTATTCTGTAGTTGACTAACAATTGATTCGGTGTGCTTTGCTTTATTAAAAAGTGCTTTTAACTCAGGAATATTCATTACTGCGAAATTAATATTTAAACCGTTTACATGAAATGAGTTATGGATAATTTAATTTAAGTTTCTACTTTAGCTAAAATTTTAATCAATGTATCGAGTAATTTTTATTCTACTTGTTTGTGCAACTTCCATGAGTAGCTATGCTTCAACAGATAGTACTGTAACTAAAGCTCGTAAATTATCTTATTCCGATTTTTTAGGAAAGTATTCTATCAATGATACTTCAGCAGCAGTTATCGAAATATTTTTTGACAAAAAAGATAATAATGCAAAAGGTGAAATGTCTTTTTTACCCATTACTGCTGGCGTATTTTTACTGTTTCCTGTTATTGGTACTGGATTGTCTGTAGTAAGTGTTCCCTTATTTATTCATGGTTCCTATACATTAGTAAGATATAGAAAGAAAAAACTAGTAAGAGTGTTGACAGAATATCGAGAAACGCAAAATCTACCTCGATGGCTCAGAAAAAAGGTAAACAAATCGCTAAACGCTGAACAGTATAATTATGAATAAAAAAGAGCCAAACAAAAATGTTTGGCTCTTTTACTATCTATAAAAAACTAACTTATTCTGCTAAAACAATAATTTTATTGTTATTCATTTCAATAACACCACCTTTTACTTCAAAAGATAATTCTTTATCATCATAAGTAGGGTTTTCAAGTTTACCAGTCATCCCATTTAATTCAATATCACCACCTTCAACTTGAAGTATTTTTATTGTCCCTGCTTTCAATGTAGAAATAATAGGCGCATGATTTTCTAATAATCCAAAAGAGCCATCAGTTCCAGGTAAATTAACAACACTTACCTCTCCACTATAAATTTTCTTTTCAGGTGTAATAATTTCTAAATGCATTTGTTTTGATTTAAGGTTTTTGGTTTAAAGTTCAATGTGATTACAACATTGAACCTTAAACTTGTAACTTTTTATACTTCGGCAAGCATTTTTTGTCCTTTCTCAATAGCTTCTTCTATAGAACCTACTAGGTTAAATGCAGCCTCTGGATATTGATCAACTTCTCCATCCATAATCATATTAAACCCTTTAATGGTATCTTCAATCGATACTAACACTCCTTTTAATCCAGTAAACTGTTCAGCAACATGAAAAGGTTGAGATAAGAAACGTTGAACACGTCTTGCTCTATG
>CAXBPN010000218.1:0-4493 GCA_963977515.1 uncultured Flavobacteriales bacterium | reverse complement strand
AAAAGTATTTTCATAAAAACTAAGGCTGTAAACCTTTGGTCAATAACCTTATTGGGGATGCTAGCTTATTTAAGCATTCTACCCACTTTAGCCGAAGGTTTTTATTGGTACACAAGTGTTATTTATTACCAATTGAGCTTGGTTTTTTTCCTTTTCTTTTCGGCTTTAGCCATCAATTTTGTTAAAAAACAATTTTTAATTCATAAGGTATTTCATATTGGTTTAACAATATTTCTGTTGGTAGTTTCTATTGGAATGAACGAAAGTATTGCCTTGATTATCTCTTTTATTTGTACTTCTTTTTTTATTGGTTCGCTTATCACAAGAAGTAAAAACACTGCTTTTTTAGCAACCTTAACTGTTGTGGCTATTAGCTGTGCTGCTATTGTTGTTTTTTCGCCAGGAAACGCTTACAGAATGGCTGCATATCCTGACAATAAAGACATTATAACCTCATTGTTTATGTCTTTTTTACAAATGGGTAGATTTCTAGCTGGTTTTATTTTTTCATTTTCTGGGCTATTTTACTTTTTGTTTGTGGCTTGTTTTTTCCCTTTATCAACAACCATTTTAAAACAACTAAAACCACACTATCTTTTTATTGGTTTTATCGCAATTTTATTTCTTTCTGTTTTCCCTGCTTATTACGCTACAGGAATATTAGGACAGCATCGAACATTAAATATTGCAGCATTATTTTACATTCTATTCCTAACTATTTTTGCACTAAAAATTGGTAATGAATTAAAGGAAAGACTTCCTCGAAAACATCAAAAAATGATTATTTACTTCGTGTTGTTCTTTTTTATTTTTGGTAATGGAAGAACAATAGCTTTAGATTTAATTTCGGGAAGAGCTCAAGAATATGATACCCAATTAACAAAGCGTTCAAATACGTTAAAAGTGAAAAAATCTGCTAAAATAAATAAGCTTACCGCTAACCCTAAAAGTCTTTATGTAATAGATGTTGAAGATGATTCTACCCATTGGGTAAACCAGGCTTACGTTTTAGGTTTGGACTAACTTATTGCTCTAAAATCCAAGCTTTTGAGTTGTGATTTTGAGCAGAAGCTAAAGCGTCAACAGCTTCTCCTCTAGTTTCAAAACTATTGTAACTTACAGCATACAAACCTTTTCGTTTACCAATAATCCATGCTTCAAAACCAGCTTTATTGAGCTTTCTTACTAACTTTTTAGCATTACGTTCTTCAGAAAAACAACCTCCAACAATATGAAACTTCAACTTAACTTTTGGGATTTCAACTCTAGTCGTGTCTATAGCAGTTTCCTCCATCTTAACTATTATTGGCTCTTCTTCTTTTAAGAAAGAAACTGAAGCCGTTGGATTGTTTTCGTTTACCGATTCTATTGTGCTTTTAACATCGTCCTTTACTAAATCTTTAAAAACAGGGGGTGTTGTTCTTGCAACATATACTGGTGCAGTCAATGTTTTAAAAGGATTTAAATTGGCATAATTTAAATCAGCTCCTAAATCATATTTAGTTGGCAACCAAAAAGCAAAAAAGGCTAACGGTATTGTAATGATTGCTGCTGCAATCCACTTTTTTGAATTTTTCTTTTGGTGTAAAGCAATTACTGGTGTTTCTTTTACTGTTTTAACAATCTTCTCCTCTATCGTTTCATGTTTTATAGGAAACTGTTGAAATGAACTCAACCCAAAAGATTCCAATAAGTAATTTACATCCGTAGAAGGTTCAAATTGTATTCTATTTTCGTTATCGTAAAAAAGAACCCCAACATTTTCAATGGCTAATTTTTTCTTAGCCTTTAGCGTTGTTTTCATCGCCAAAACAGCTTCATCAACTATTTTTTGAGCTTCTTCGTACGTTGAATTATTTGCTTTGCTAACCGCATTTACCAATAACCCATCGTTATTTTGTAGGTTTTTGTTAAACGAAATTCCTTTTGATGGTGGGTAAAAAGTGTTCTTAATTGGCTGAATAGAAGCCGGTTTGTAATTCGCAACAAAACCACCTAAGTTGGGTACAATTACACAATCGTACTGAAACAATAATTGGCTGATATGTTGGTCTAACTTCATAAAGGGTTGCGAAGTTATAAAAATAGTAAAAAACTAGGAGGTTTTAACAGAAAAATATATCCTTTTTGTTTTTACAGGCGCTCTATTTTGTTGGTTTTCTGGATTCCTTGTCTCCACTTCGTTCTGCAAGGAAAAATTAAATCTTCTTCAAATCCTCTGGCGAATCAATAGCTATGGCTTCTAATTGTGTTTCTGCAACTTTTATGTGTAGTCCGTTTTCTAGCCATCTTAATTGTTCCAATCCTTCAGCTTTTTCTAATATTGAAAGTGGCATTTTGGTTACTTTTTGTAACACCTCAAACCTATAGCCATAAATACCAATGTGTTTATAATAAGTCTGTTTTTCTAGCCAGTTTTCTTTTGCTTCTCCTTTTACAAATGGTATTGGATTACGACTAAAATAAATAGCAAAATCGGCACAACTTTTTACAACCTTTACTTTGTTTTCATTAAACAAATCTTCTGTCGAATCTATTTTTTTAATCAACGTAGCAATGTCTGTTTTTTCATCATTAAAACATTCACATAATTGCGTAATTTGTATTGGGTCTATGTAAGGTTCGTCACCTTGTATATTAATTATCACATCATAAGTTTCACTTACTTTTTCTACCACCTCAGCACACCTGTCTGTTCCGCTTTCGTGTTTATCTGAAGTCATTTCAACATTTCCGTTAAACGATTTTACGTGGTCAAAAATTCGCTGATCATCAGTGGCCACAACTACTTTGTTAAGACTCATACAACTTTTAGCTTGCTCATATACACGCTGAATCATCGATTTACCATTAATATCAATTAATGGCTTCCCCGGAAATCTTGTCGAGCCATATCTTGCAGGAATTATTCCTAAAATTTTCATCAGATAAAAATTAAACTTTTACTTTTGACTAAAGTAAACAAAATCAATGAATCAACAATTGCTTTATCATATCGCATTAACTGCCATACCCAACATAGGGAACATCACAGCTAAAAAATTAATAGCTTATTGTGGTGGTGCCGAAGCTGTTTTTGCAGAAAAGAAACGTGCTTTGGAGAAAATTTCTGGAATTGGAGTTGTAAATACTTCGAGAATACTCGACCACAAAGCTGAATCACTTGTTTTGGCAGAGCAGGAACTTAAATTTATTGAGAAAAACAATATAAATGCCCTTTGTTTTAATGATGAGTTGTTCCCAAAACGACTAAGCCATTGTGAAGACGGACCAATTGTGTTGTTTAGTAAAGGAGATTTTGATTATAATGCACAAAAAGTAATTAGCATTGTTGGTACTAGAAAAGCAACCGATTATGGCAAAGATTTTTGTGAACAATTACTAGAAAACTTAAAGCCTCATAAACCTTTAATCGTAAGTGGACTTGCTTTTGGTGTAGATATTTGTGCCCACAAAGAAGCGTTAAAAAACAATTTGCCAACTATTGGCGTTACCGCTCATGGGTTAGATCGACTATACCCTTCTCAACACAAATCTGTTGCCGACCAAATGCTTAGTAATGGAGGTTTGGTTACGGAGTTTTTAAGTGGAACAAAACCCGATAGAGAAAATTTTCCAAAAAGAAATAGAATTGTTGCTGGTTTGGCTGATGCAATTATTGTAATTGAATCGAGTAAAAAAGGTGGTTCATTAATTACTGCCGAATTGGGAAACAGTTATAATCGAGATGTTTTTGCTTTGCCTGGGAAAATTACCGACAGTCAATCAGAGGGTTGTAATGCTTTAATAAAACAGAACAAAGCTCACCTACTCCAATCATTTAAAGATTTAGAATACATAATGGGGTGGGAAGCACAAACTCCAAAAAATAATAGACAAGCTCAGCTTTTTATTGAATTAACTCCAGAAGAACAATTACTCTTTAATTTGTTAAAAGAACAAGACAAAACCAATATTGACGATTTGGCTTTAAAGGCTAAATTACCGATGAGCAAAACAGCCTCTTTATTGCTTGAAATGGAGTTTAACAACATTGTAAAATCCTTGCCAGGGAAAATGTATAAAGTGATTTAAAATATTAAATAGTAATGGAGAACCAACATCAAGAAAAACTAAGTTTATTACAAGACTTAATTGCTTTGAGTAAAGCCGATAATAATGTTTCGTTTATGGAAACACAATTTATTAACTCGGTTGCACTGAGTTTGGGTGTTTCTGCTACTGAGTTACAACAACTAATAAATAATCCTATTGACTACAACCCACAAGACAAAGAAATAGATCGAATAATACAGTTTTACCGATTGTTATTGTTAATGGGGGTTGATACGGACCACCACGAAGCAGAAATAGACTTTTGTAAAAACACTGGTTTAAAAATGGGCTTAAATCCTATAGCAATTAACGAAGTAGTTAAACGTATTTTAGCCTCTGAAAAAGGAATGTTGCCACCACAAGAAATTATTTCCATTTTTCAGGCGTATCATAATTAA
>CAXBPN010000217.1:0-4504 GCA_963977515.1 uncultured Flavobacteriales bacterium | reverse complement strand
AGAAGTGCAATTACAGGGTTATCTTTGACTTCAACACAAGAGTATAGTGGAGCAGGTTTAAATGATAATTTCAGTAAATACATCAATGTAAAAGAGGGAGAAGAATTCGTATTAGTAGTTAATAACCCTAAAAAAGCAAACGGAACACATAAGCTAATTTTACACCTTCCTAAAAAAGTACAACCAATTGTTAAAGAAGAGGTAATAGTAGAGCCAAAACCTGAAACGAATCATAAAAAATTTACACTTGAAATAAAAGATAAAATAACGAAACAATCGGTTCCTGCCACTGTGAGTATAAATGGATTGCGAAATGATGCAATAGAGCTGTCCAATTTAACAATTTATGAAACGGCAGTTGAGAAGCAGAATTACGAAGTGAATGTAATTGCTTATGCAGAAGGTTTTATGTTATCTTCTTTTGATTGCAAGTTATCCAAAACAAGAAGTGTCGAAAATGAAATTCTCTATCTTGATAAAATTGAAGAAGGTAAAAAAGTAAATTTAAAAAGCATCCAGTTTTATGGTGAACGAGCTGATTTTTTACCAACAGCAGAAAGTGCACTGAGTGCTTTATTAAGTTTTATGCAAACAAATTCAACTATAAAAATAGAAATAGAAGGGCATGTAAATGGACCTGATCAATCGAATACAAGTGCCTTTAAAAAACTATCTTTTGCACGAGCATTGGCTGTAAAACAATATTTAGTTGATAATGGCATTGAAGGAAATAGAATTCAATATGTTGGGTATGGCAATTCAAAAATGCTCTATCCTTTTCCTATGAAAGAAGAAGAACATTCGGCAAACAGAAGAGTGGAAGTAAAAATTATTAAAAAATGAGTTTAATATTAGGAATAGAAACGGCTACCAAAATGTGTAGTGTTGCATTGAGTGATGAAAATGGTTTGCTAGCCTTAAAAGAAGTTGGAGGGGAATACTCACATGCTGAAAATTTGAACTCATTTATAGCTGATATATGTATAGAAGCAGGAAAAGAATTGAGTGATGTTGATGCAGTTGCGGTAAGTAAAGGACCTGGTTCATATACAGGATTAAGAATTGGAGTTTCAGCAGCAAAAGGCTTTTGTTTTTCTTTAAATATTCCGTTAATTTCTGTTGACACGTTGCAGGCTATGGCTAAAAACCCCTCTCGGGAGATTGAGAGAGGTGTCCTATTTTGCCCCATGATAGATGCCCGTAGAATGGAAGTTTATACAGCTCTTTATGATGGTGAAGGAAATAAAACAGAAGATATTTCTGCAAAAATTATTGATGAAAACTCTTTTGCGAATGAATTAAAAGTTAGTAAAATTGTTTTTTTTGGAGATGGTGCTGAAAAGTGTAGAACTGTTTTAGAGAGTAATCCAAATGCTATTTTTATTGAGGATGTTTACCCTTCTGCAAAGCATGTAAATGAATTGGCTTTAGAAAAATACAAAAGAAAAGAATTTGAAGACCTTGCTTATTTTGAACCTTTTTATCTAAAAGATTTTATTGCAACTACCCCTAAAAAATTACTATAAATTATTTACAATCAATAATCTTTTCGGTGCTTTTAAAGACAACTTTTTTAGCAGTTTTTTCAATTTCAATTAATTCGAAAGGGAAAACAATAGCTTGTGAGTTTATACAATTTGCATCTGGTCTTATTTCAATATAATTTACAGAAATTTCGTTTTTTGTTTGTGTAATATTCTCAATTTCCAAACCAAACCCACCATTGTTTTTCATGCCAAGGGCAACTAAAATAACTTGTTTTTGAGTAAAGTCTATTTTAGGAATTTCAGGAGCATCTGAAAAACGACTCCATGCTTGTTTCCATGTTTTTTCAAGTTCCGATTGAGATGTGATTACTTCAGTTGTAAGTTCTTCAAAACCACTATTACTGTTTTTTTGAATACTTTTAAAAGTAATTGCTTCTGTAGTTGAAGTTGAATTTTTTGTGTTGGAACACGAAAAGATTATTACTGACAAGATTAGAGTTAAGTATTTCATAAATAATTACATTACACCCATTGGGGTTTTAATTCCTTTTTTATTTCCACATTTTCTTGCTGAGGTACAAGAGGTGATTAATCCAACTAAAAACAAAATCAATGCCAGTTTTACAAGTAGTTTCATATCAAATAATTTTATTTCAAACAAGATAAGTATTTTTTTATAGTTTCTTCTAACCCATAATAAAGAGCATCACAAATTAAAGCATGCCCAATAGATACTTCTTTTAAATTTATAATGTTGTTTTTGAAGTAGTTGAGGTTGTCTAAATTTAAATCATGACCAGCATTTATACCTAAATCCAATTGGTTAGCCAAGTTTGCTGCTTTTACATATTTTGCAATAGCTAGTTCATTGTTTTTTGGAAAACCTTCAGCATAAGGCCCTGTGTAAAGTTCAATTCTATCTGTTCCAGTTTCAACTGCATTTTCAATATTTACAAGCTGAGTGTCAACAAAAATTGAAGTTCTAATGTTGTTTTGTCTAAATTCTTGAATTACTTCCTTTAAAAAGTCTTTTTGTTTAAGAGTGTCCCAACCTGCGTTAGAAGTTAAAACTCCAGGAGGATCAGGCACAAGAGTTACTTGTTCGGGTTTGTTTTCTAAAACTAAATTAATAAACTGAGTGTTTGGAAAACCTTCAATATTAAACTCGGTAGTAACAACTTTTTTTAAATCAGATACATCTTGGTAACGAATATGTCTTTCGTCGGGACGAGGATGAATAGTGATTCCTTGAGCTCCAAATTTTTCACAATCTTTTGCAACTTGAACTAGATTAGGAAGGTTTCCTCCCCTTGCATTTCGGATAGTTGCTATTTTATTAATGTTAACACTTAATTTTGTCATGGTATAATTTGTACTTTTGAATAAGATTGTACGTTTTACAAACAAAGGTAAAACTTATTGAATAAAAAATATGAATGCATCAGAATTAATATCGTTTGACATACCGCCTCTAAAATTATCAGATAGTGGAGAAAAAACGTTGGAGTGGATGGAAGAATTTAAGGTAAAAGATTTACCTGTAATTCATGAAAGAAAATATGTTGGAATAATTGAAGAGTCGGATGTATTGGATAGAAATAACCTTGAAGATAAAATTAGCAGTTACAATCTCAACTTTAGAAAACCTTTTATTTACCAGCATCAACATTTATTTGAAGCAATTTCTCTGTTGGTTGAAAATGATGTAGATGTTTTACCAGTTTTAAATAGTGATGATGAATTTTTAGGATTAATCACTATAAAAGCAATAATAGAATTTTTTGCTAAAACAGTTTCAATAGATAATTTAGGAAGTATAATAACATTAGAATTAAATATTAAAGATTATTCATTGGCAGAGATAGCTAAAATTGTTGAGTCTGATGATGCTAAAATTTTAGCTTCTTTTATTACTTCCCATAAAGACTCTACAAAAATAGAGGTAACTTTAAAAATTAATAAAACTGATATTACCCGAATACTTCACACTTTTGATAGGTTTAGCTATACTGTAACGGCATCATATAACGAAAGTGAGTATCACGAAGATTTAAAAACCCGATATGATGAATTTATGAGATTTTTAAATCCTTAAAAATCTTTGTTTTGACCTCCTTTTTCAGAAAAATTATTTTTGTTGTTTTTGTTTTTGTTTATCAGATTAGTGATGCTCAAGAAGATTTACAACAGCTAAATATTGTTTCAGAAATAATAATAATCGGGAATAAAACTACCAAAGAGCATATCATTTTAAGAGAATTACCCTTTAAAATTGGCGATACAATTAGTGCCGAAAATCTAAACGAAATAATTGAGCGAACGAGGAGTAATCTTTTTATTACCTCCCTATTTAATTTTGTTACGATAGAAACCGCTTACTTTCACGATACATTTTTGTCTTTTTATATTACAGTAGAGGAACGATGGTATTGGTGGCCACTCCCTATTTTTGAGATTCAAGAAACGAACTTTAATACTTGGTGGTTGGATAAAGATATGGATAGGGTAAATTATGGAATGTACGTTGCAAAAGAAAATTTTAGGGGGAGAAAAGAGCGATTAACATTTAAACTACAAGGAGGTTATACCGAAAAAGTGGGGTTTAAGTATAGTGTTCCTTATGTAAACAAAAAACAAACTCAAGGGTTGGATGTGTCGTTTAGTTACAGCCGAAACAGAGAGATTAATTATAATACAATAAACAATAAACGGCTTTTTTATAAGGATGAAAATGGCTATGTGAAAAAACAAATTAACACAAGTTTATCTTATGTGTTAAGACCAAAACTATACAATAGTCATAGTTTTCAAATTGCTTACACGAGTGTTGATTTAGTAGATTCAGTATTATTTTTTAATTCAGACTTTTTATCTCCCAATAAAACAGAATCAGCCTTTTTTAGTGCAACTTATTATTTAAAAAGAGATAAAAGAAACAATAAAGCTTATCCTACACAAGGCTATTTTTATGATTTTCAATTAACGCAAAATGGGTTAGGTGTTTTGGATAAAGAAAT
>CAXBPN010000216.1:0-4523 GCA_963977515.1 uncultured Flavobacteriales bacterium | reverse complement strand
AAACTTGAAGCGTTAAATCTTTCATCTCCGTTTTAAAAAACGTTTTAAAAAAGTTAATGTACTCCGAGCTGTTGTATAATATAGGCTTGTTGTGTAAGTATTCTGTGTAAATATTTGCTTTAGTGTTTAAGCTATTTTTACCTGTTTTATTATCTTGGTAAGATACATCTATCGAATTTTCTAGTATTGCAATAGTGTATTTAATGTAACCTTTTACAAATGTAGATTTTATGTTTTCAGCGTCACTTAACATCTTAGTTTTAAAAGCCTTTATTTTCGGCTCTATTGAGCGATCTCTCCTTACAAAAAGAGTATAGTTTTCATCAAAAAAAGCATCATATTTATCGTTAAACTTTTTTATTTCTTGGTTTAATTCGGTTGGAGCAGGAAAATTAAAATTTAGCGATAACTGTTTATCGTAAACATGTTGTGTATTTGCTTTTTCGTTATAACTCAGCGAAATATTGTAAACCATTCCGGGGTGAGTAAAAAACCAAGTGGTTTTATCTTCTATTTTTAAAAATACTTTTTGAATTTCTTCGCAATCAAACTCAAAACTAAAGGTGCCATTGTGGGTTATGGTTGTATAGCCAATTGTTTGGATGTTCTCACTAAAATAATCGGTATAAGAATAAATAGTAATTTCTTGATTGTCAAAATCTTTTACATTTCCTTTAATAACAGTTTTACTACCAAAAGAGATTAAGGTAGTAAGGATTAGAATAAATGAAAAGAGTGATTTTAATGGCATAAAAAATGAGTTCTAAAATTCATGTTGAATAGCAGTAGGCACAAATTGTTTTGCATCTCCTTTATGAATTATTATATCACGTACAATTGTTGAATTTATTGCCATTAGCTCAGGAGAAGTTAACATAAAAATAGTTTCAATGTTAGTATTCAAGGCTTTGTTCATTAAAGCAATGTTACTTTCGTAACCATAATCTGTAGGGTTTCTTAATCCTCTTAAAATGTACTGAGCATTAATCTTTGTGCAAAAATCAACGGTTAATCCATCATAAAAAATAACTTCAACTTTTGGTTGGTTTTTAAAAGTTGTTTTAATCCAAGCTATTCGTTGTTCTAAACTAAAAAGATATTTTTTAGCAGTATTGTTTCCAACGCCAATCACAATTTTATCAAATAATGGTAAGGCTCTTAGTATAATATCTTCGTGCCCTTTGGTAAAAGGGTCGAATGAACCAGGAAATAATGCAGTTTTCATATTGCGAAGTTAAAAGTTAGTAAAGTTTTTGATTAAAATGAATCTCTTAATCACTTCATTACTGTTTACTTTAGTTACTTTACAAATCTAATTATTCTCAATCATAAAACGGTAGAGTAAACGTACTTTAAAAATTAGACCATCTTTAAAGTCTCGGTTCAGTTGTTTTCTGTCATCGCCAAATTTGAAAGCTGAAAAGCCAAAATCTACTTTGTCGGATGAATCGTAAGCTCGATATGATCTATCGATAGAATAGCCAACTTGAGGCTCAAGTACTAAATGTGTTGATTTTGAATAGACTTGTAGTAAAGCGAATATTTCATTAGATGTTTTTACTAAATATTGATTTTGAATCTTACCAACATAAAAACTTTTAAGAAAAGAATTAAATGATAAACCACTGTTTAACCAACTGTTTAATTTGTAATTTAAACTGGCATAAACTGGTAATGTAAAATTGGCTTCAAATTTTTGATTTTCACTTTTGTAATAGAAACCAAATAACGGAACTACAAAAGGACCGAATAACTCTTGATTGTAATAAACTCCAAATTTATATTTTAAGTTGTTGGTTTTAATTTTTTCAAACAAAGCCAATCCGCCAATTTGGATGTGTTTTCCATTAATATTTTTTAAATCAGAAGACAGTTTTGGAAGCAATATTAAAGTACTACTAAATGATTCCGAATGTATTGTTTTATAGCCTAGTTTGGGGTTAATGGTGTAAATTAAATTGTTGGTTCCATCAGTTAATAAATTGGTTTGTTCATATACAATACCAGTAATAAATACATTCTTGTTTTTCAATACAATTGGAGCAGTTAAGTCAAGTCCAAAATCAATTAATTGTGTTTTTGAATTAAGATTTAACGTGTCGTCTTTTAGTGTGTTTTCTGGAGTAGCAGAATAGCTAAACTTAGCCAAGTCAACATAGTTTTGACTGAAACTGACCTCCATTATAAAACTAAAAAGAAGTATTAGTAATAACTTGTATGATGCTTTTAATAATTTCATTTAGTTTAATTCAATAACTGTTATCTCGGGCAAAATTCCAACTCTACCAGGGTAGCCCAAAAATCCTAGCCCTCTGTTAACATAAATGTATTGATTATTTTTTTGATATAAGCCTGCCCATTGTTTGTATAAGTATTTTGAAGGACTCCATTTAAAACCAGGTATTTCGATGCCAAACTGCATGCCGTGCGTGTGTCCTGATAAAGTAAGAGCAATGTCTTTATGTTCGGGTAAAATAATAGCATCCCAGTGAGAAGGATCATGGCTCAATAAAAGTTTAACATCACTTTCTAAACAACCCTCTTTTGCTTTGTCAATGTCGCCATATTTAGGAAAGCGTAAAGCATTGCCCCAATTTTCAACACCTAAAATAGCAAGGCGTTCATTGTTTTTAGTTAAAATATAACTTTCATTTAAGAGTAATTTCCATCCCAATTTAGAGTGGACAGCTCTCATAAGGTCGTAATTGTGTTTTTTACCATCTAAATCATCTTTTTGGTAGTAATAATCTCCATAATCATGATTTCCTAAAATAGAATAAACACCCATAGGTGCTGTAATTGTTTTAAGTGTTTCAATAAAAGGGAGAGCCTCTTCAGTAATGTCATTTACTAAATCGCCTGTAAAGAAAATAATGTCGGGTTTTTGTTGTTTTATAATTTCTATTGCCTTTTCTAAAGGTTCTGTTGAAATAAAACTACCAACATGTAAGTCTGAAATATGAACAATTCTCAACCCTTTAAAAGAATCAGGCAAATTATCAATAACTAATTTTTTTCTTTTAACAGTATAATCAAATGCAGATTCTAACATTCCAAATATTAAAGTTCCAAAAGGAATTGCAGAAACAATTACCCCCGTTTTCTTTAAAAAATCTTTACGTGATATTTGATTTTCTCCGCTAAGCTCAATTTTTGGTGACATCCTTTTTTTAAGTGAAATAATAAGCATTTCAATATCGTGAGCAATAATAAAAATACACCCTATTAATTTTGAAATGAGTACTACAAAAACAAAACCTAACACATAAACACGAACAATTTTAGGAGGTTTTACATTGCTCGAAAAATAGGAGGCAATATAAAACATTAATCCAATGGTAGCAATAGTATATAACCAATACAGAACTTGTAAAGGTTGTCTAATTTTTGAGTTTATTTTTTTAATGATGGCACGAAAAGATCGGTAATAATACCAATCAATAATTACAATAAATAGGATGGAAGTAAGTATGAATTTTAAATACACTCAGGTTGTCTTTACGGTAAGCAAAAGTATTTGTTTTTATTTAAATATTATTTCGCACTAAATTTTAATTAAATATTTGCAATTTTGCAGAATTAATAATTACATTTGCAACCGCTTAAAAAGAACTGATAAAACAAAAAGAGATGAAAAAAGATATACATCCAGAAGATTATAGAACGGTAGTATTTAAAGATATGTCAAACGAGTACGCATTTTTATGTAAATCTACGGCAGCTACAACTGAAACTATTTCATGGGAAGATGGTAATGAATATCCATTAATTAAATTAGAGATTTCTTATAAATCTCATCCTTTCTACACAGGAAAACAAAACTTAGTAGATACGGCTGGTAGAATTGATAAATTCAAAAACCGTTACGCAAGACACAAAAAATAATATTTTCATAATATTTCTTAAAAAGTCCCGATATACGTCGGGACTTTTTTATTTTAGTACTGTCTTAAAAATTAGAATAATATGAATGTAGTTTTTTTTGATAATAATAGAATAGAATTTTTGCCTTTAACATACACAAAACCTATTGCTTTGTTAAGAATTGGGATTTTGACTCTGGAAGAAAAATGGATTAAATACTTTGAGAAGGAGAAAGTGAACTTGACTATATCTTATTTAACCGAAGATTATCTAAGTAAGAAATACCCATTTATAGATGCAAAAGAGAGTTTCTATATTAATCCAAGATATTGCCCTAATGAGTTTTTAGTTGCATTTATTTTAGAAAACCTAAATAGTAATGAAGCAATATATGATGATAAAACTTTAATTGCAGCAAAGTGTAGTAAAGAAGAATTTGAGAATGAGAATTTTCACATCAAGGATTACAATCAAAGTTTTGTTCAATTAAAAGTAGAAAAGATAACAGATTTGTTTGCTAAAAATGAACAAGCTATTAACGATGATTTTAAATTACTTACAAAAGGAAGGCAGTCTCAATCTATCTCAACTACGAATATTTTAATTGGAGAACAGATTTTTGTTGAAGAAGGAGCAAAAATAGAAGCTGCCATTTTAAA
>CAXBPN010000215.1:0-4555 GCA_963977515.1 uncultured Flavobacteriales bacterium | reverse complement strand
AATAAAATTCAATTAAACTCATTAGTAGGATTTGGCTTAGGTGTTATAATCCCAAAATCTAACGTTATGCTTTTAAATGGAACTCGGCATGATGAATTTCATATAGCTGGCTATGGTTTAGGTGCTAAAGCGGGTTTAAATTTAACCCTTTTTAAATATTTATTTTTTAGAAGTGAAGCAAAATATGGTTTTATAAATATGCCAAGTATTAGAACAACTCCTTCCGCGTCAGATAACGCGAGTCAGCACTTCTTTTTTACCCAAGTAAACTTTTCTTTTGGAGTTACACTGTATCCGTTTAAGAAATCAGAATAATTGACGAACTTCTTTTTTTACTTGGTTAATTGCAATTTGAGTTGGAGAAGATTCTAATTTCAAAACAATATCAAATATCTTTTTACTCAATTCAGCACCAGAAGCGTTTGCAGGAACTTGAGTTGCAGCAATGTTTATAATTTTAATTACTTCTTCTTTAGCAATTTTAGTGGTATCCCAAATTGTTACCGAAACATAAACTTGTTGACTAATATTGTGCTCAAATTCTGTTCTTATGGTTTGAATTAAACTCGTTTGTAATAACTTAGCATCCATACCTTGACGATTAACTCTCGCCACAATATTGTTTATCGATACTCTTTCTAAAAACAAAATCAATCGCTCGTAAGCTTGCAGTCTTAGTGGCGTAGCAATTTTTTGATTTGCCTTTCTTAGTTCTAACATCTGTTTACGGTATTCATTATCCATAAATTTCTTTAAAATCAAATATGTTGCAGCAAACATGATTAAAGAAGGAACCGTATATTTTAAAAGCTCTAAAAAAGTATCCATAATTAATTTTCTATTTTTAAGAACGATAAAAGTATTAAAAAAGAAAGTACTTCTGTTTTATCATTCCACTATTTTAAGTTAATAACTACAATTTTATTAGTTTTGTTGCTCACTTTTTAATGATATGGAACAAATTTTATCAAACAGAATAAATAGTTTGAGTGAATCTCAAACTCTTGCTATGGCTAGACTAAGTAGAGAGCTTATTGCAGAAGGAAAAGACATCATAAGTTTAAGCATTGGAGAACCTGATTTTGACACCCCAGGTTTTATTAAAGAAGCTGCAAAAAAAGCGATTGATGAGAATTATTCACACTACACACCTGTTCCAGGTTATATTGAGTTAAGACAAGCTATTTCTAAAAAATTTAAAAGAGATAATAATTTAGATTATTCTCCCGAACAAATTGTGGTATCAACTGGAGCAAAACATGCCTTAACAAATTTAGCATTAAGTATTCTTAATCCTGGAGACGAAGTCCTTTTACCTTCACCTTATTGGGTGAGTTATTTAGAAATGATAAAAATTGCTGAAGCAACTCCAGTAACAATTACAACGAATATAGAAAACGACTTTAAAGTTACTCCAGCTCAAATTGAAGCTGCTATAACACCTAAAACTCGAATGATTTGGTTTAGTACTCCATGTAACCCTAGTGGTTCGGTTTATACCAAAGAAGAATTAAAAGCAATTGCCGATGTAATTGTAAAATATCCCAATATTTTAATCGTTTCAGATGAAATTTACGAGCATATTAACTTTTTAAGTAAACATGAAAGTATTGCTCAATTTGACTTCATAAAAGACCAAGTAATAACAGTTAATGGTGTTTCTAAGGGTTTTGCAATGACTGGCTGGAGAATTGGATACATTGCGGCTCCAAAATGGATTGCTGATGGTTGTACAAAAATGCAAGGTCAATTTACTTCAGGTACTTGTAGTATTGCTCAAAAAGCAGCACAAGCTGCTTTAGAAGCTAATCCAAACGTAACGGATGAAATGCTGAAAGCTTTTAAAAACAGAAGAGACTTAGTTTTAAAACTGATGGGCGAAATTCCTGGCTTAAAATTAAATGAGCCTAAAGGTGCTTTTTATGTTTTTCCAGATGTAACTAACTTTTTTGGGAAAACTGATGGCGAAACAGTAATTAATAATTCTGCTGATTTAAGTACGTTTATTTTAAATAAAGGCTTAGTAGCATTAGTTTCTGGTGATGCTTTTGGTAATCCTGATTGTATTCGGTTATCTTACGCTGCATCAGAAGAAACTTTAACTGAAGCAATTAAAAGAATAAAATCTGCGTTAGCAACCTTAAACTAAAATTTTGAATAAAAACGAAATCATAAACCTATTTAACGACTTCAACAAACTAAACATTTTGGTTATTGGAGATGTAATGATAGATGCCTATTATTTTGGTAAAGTTGACCGTATTTCACCTGAAGCACCTGTACCTATTGTTTCCGTTCAGAATAGAGAAACCAGGTTAGGTGGAGCTGCAAATGTTGCTTTAAACATTCAAGCTTTAGGAGCTAATCCAATATTATGTGCAGTAATCGGAAATGACGATGACGGTAAATTATTCAATCAATTATTAGCGAAACAAAAATTATCAAACGAAGGAATTTTAACAAGTGATAATAGAATTACAACTGTTAAAACCAGAATAATTGGTAATAATCATCAAGTATTAAGGGTTGATTCGGAAACAGATAAAGTATTAAATGATGCTGACAACAAATCATTTATAGGAAAAATAACTTCTCTTATAAATTCAACTAAAATTGATGCAGTTATTTTTGAAGATTATGATAAAGGAACAATTACCGAAGAAGTAATCGAGAATATTGTCAATCTATGTAATCAGAAAAACATTCCAACTACAGTTGACCCTAAGAAACGGAACTTTTTAAGTTATAAAAATGTTAGCTTATTTAAACCTAACTTAAAAGAACTAAAAGAAGGTTTAAACATTGAAATAAACCCGAGAAACATTAGTGAAGTTAGTCAAGCTGTAGATTTATTAAATAAATCATTAAGCAACACACTAAACTTCATAACACTTTCTGAAAATGGAGTGTTTATTAAAAATCATGAAGTAAGCCACCATTTAGCAGCTCATTATCGAAATATCGCTGATGTTTCTGGAGCTGGAGACACTGTAATTAGTGTTGCAACATTATGCTTAGCATTAAATCAATCACCAAAAATGATTGCAGAAATTTCGAACCTAGCTGGTGGATTAGTTTGCGAAAAAGTTGGTGTTGCTCCTATCGATAAAGACCAATTATTATCAGAAGCCATTTCAAAATTGGTTTAAACTTATGACTGTAATACCCTACAAAAATAAAGAAGGAAGTAAAAAAGAACAAGTTGCAACTATGTTCAATAATATCTCGGCTAAGTATGATTTTCTTAATCATTTTTTATCATTAGGTATTGATATTTTATGGCGAAAAAAAGCAATTCGTTTACTAAAGGATACTCAACCAAAAGTAATTTTAGATATAGCTACAGGTACTGGTGATTTTGCCCTAGAAGCTTTAAAACTTAGCCCAGATAAAGTTGTTGGAATTGATATTTCTGAAGGCATGTTGAATGTTGGTAAAGAGAAAATGAAAGCAAAAGGTGTTGACCATATTATTGAATTACACCTTGGAGATTCTGAAAATTTACCGTTTGATGATGCTACATTTGATGCCTATACTGTTGGGTTTGGGGTTAGAAATTTTGAAAATCTAGAAAAGGGATTAGCAGAAATGTTAAGAGTTCTAAAACCAAATGGTAAAGCTGTTGTTTTAGAATTTTCTAAACCAAAAAACTTCCCAATAAAACAACTTTATAACTTTTACTTTAACAACATTTTACCCGGAATAGGAAAAATGGTATCAAAAGACAATGCGGCTTACACCTACCTACCTGAATCTGTAAATGCTTTTCCTGATGGACAGGATTTTGTGAAAATATTAGATAAATTAGGATATAAAAACCCGAAAGCAATACCTTTAATGTTTGGAATTGCATCAATTTATACAGCAACCAAATAAATTAAAATTTTACTCGTTAGTACTAAATGTTCAACACAAAGCAACGTACATTATTAATCATTTTCTTACTGTTTTTTGGCTTTGTATCGGCTCAAAAATCAACCACATTAAACTTACCTAAGTTTGATCACCGTTTTATGCACTTTGGTTTTTTATTAGGTATTAATTCTGCCAACTTTGTTTTAGACCGTTATTCACCAAATATTGAAGGTTCAGATTCACTATATGTTTTAGAGCCAAATAGTACTGTTGGTTTTAATTTAGGTATTATTTCTGCCATGCATTTAGGTGAGCATTTTAGTTTAAGATTCACTCCTAACCTAGCTTTTGCCCAACGGAAATTAATTTACAAATTTCAAACACTTGAAGGCGAAAAGCAATATACAAAAGAGATTGAATCAACATTAATTAACTTTCCTTTAAATCTTAAATTTAAATCAGCTAGGGTAAATAACTTTAGTGCTTATATTATTGGTGGAGTTGCTTATAGCTTAGATTTAGCTTCTAATGAAAATGCTGCAAACGATTCTAAAGACCCGAATGATATTATTGTAAAGCTAGGTAAGAATGACTTTATGGGACAAATTGGTTTTGGAACTGATTTTTACCTCGAATATTTCAAGTTTGGAATCGAATTAAAAATGTCATACGGTCTTAAAGGATACGATGTAAAGGAAGA
>CAXBPN010000214.1:0-4568 GCA_963977515.1 uncultured Flavobacteriales bacterium | reverse complement strand
GCCCAGAACTTTCTAAAGCATTAAAGAAAAATACTAAAGAAGCATAATTAGGAATTCCTAAAGCAATACCTCCAACAATGTTTTTGAAAGATAGTTTTAGCTTTGATTTTAATGATTTGAATAAAAGGATAACCAAACCAGAAAGTCCTGCCATCATAAATAAAACAATAAAAAATAGTGTTTTTTCATTGTCGTTAACTGCTGTTTGTTGAGCGTGGTTAAATATGGTGTCAGCTACACCTTGACCAACAAATACGATTATAATTAGCCACAAATACTTCTTATCAAAATTTAATTTTTTGTTTTTGGTAGAGGATAAATAGATACTAATTGCAGCCAAAATAAATGCAATAAGTTTAGCCATACTAAGTTGCTCGTTTGGGTAAAAAACAATAGCAACAGCTACAGGAATAAATAAGGATAATTTGTTGGCAACAGTAGTTATCGCAATCCCGACCTTCTGGGTTCCAGTTGCATAAAAATTAAAAACAATGATAAATAAAAAGCCAATTGCAATGGCATGATAAATATAATCTGAATGAAGAACTTCATTAACAACAATAGTTTGTTTAGTGAAAAGTAAAGCACATACACCAGCAGTAATGTAGTTAACAATTAAGGCTTGTAAGTTGTCAATTTTAAATTTACCAAAAAACTTAAAAATGATGATTAAGATATTAAATGCCAGGATGGTGAGTATTATATCAATCATTATAATAAATGCTTAAAATATCGGTGCTAATATTTTGTTTGAATTTTGGAACTTTATTAAGTTTTGGAGCAGTTAACCCTTTAGTAAATTGTTTTTCTCCTACAAAAACTCGTGCCTCGTCCCAAGTATTATTATCAATAAAGGATTGCAGAAGTTGTTTCCCACCTTCAATAATTACTGATTGTATATTTCTTTTGTATAAATTTTCTAGAACTTGATTAACGATATTTTTTGTAGCATCTATTTTACAAAATTCAATATTCGATTGATTTTCTAGCTCGATAGCAGTAAAAATTAAAGTAGGAATGGTATTGTCAAAGATGTTTAAATGTTGAGGTAAACGATTGTGCAAATCAAGTACAATGCGTAATGAATTTTTTCCCGCCCATTCTCTTACATTTAATTTAGGATTATCATTTAATGCAGTATTTGTAGCAATCATTATTGCAGGTTCTTCACTTCGCCATTTGTGAACTAATTTTTTGCTTAATGGTGTTGTTATCCAATTGTCAACTTTATCGTCATTGCGGTTCCCGAAAGCTCTCGGGGCGAAGCAATCTTTTATTTGAGAAGATTGCTTCATATTTCGTTCCTCAATATTCGCAATGACGCTTCTATCCACATCAATAAAACCATCACTTGTTTCAGCCCATTTAAGAATGATATAAGGTCTTTTTTTATTATGGAAAGTGAAAAATCGCTTATTCAATTCTAAACATTCTTTTTCTAAAACACCAACGAGTACTTCAGTACCAACCGATTTTAACTTTTCAATTCCTTTTCCTGCAACTTCACTAAAACTATCTATGCAGCCAATGACAACTTTTGGAATTTTATGTTCTACAATTAAGTTGGCACAAGGAGGTGTTTTCCCGAAATGAGCACAAGGCTCTAGATTAACATAGAGTGTACTTTCTTTTAAAAGTGCTTTATCTGTGACTGAATTAATAGCATTTACTTCTGCATGAGACTCTCCGTATTTTTGATGATAACCTTCACCAATAATCTTATTATTATGAACAATTACACATCCAACCATTGGGTTAGGAGCAACATTGCCTAATCCTTTTTTTGCTAATAGCAAACATCGGTTCATGTAAATTTTGTCCATATTCATCAACCTCAAATGTACTTCTTTTAATAAAAAATACTAACTTCATCTTTCTTAAAAAATAAAGATAAAAACATGGCAAAGAAATCAATATTAAACGCTAAATCATTAAAGTTTTTAGAAGCTTATATTAATAATCCATCACCAACAGGATTTGAATCGGAAGGGCAAAAAATGTGGTTAAACTACATTAAACCTTATGTTGACGAGCACATGGTGGATACTTATGGCTCAGTTGCTGCAATTATAAATCCTAAGGCAAAATACAAAGTTGTAATCGAAGCTCACGCTGATGAAATTTCATGGTTTGTACATTATATTACTGATCAAGGTTTTATTTATTTGAGAAGAAATGGTGGCTCTGACCATCAAATTGCTCCTTCAAAAAGAGTAAATATCCATACCGATAAAGGAATTATAAAAGCAGTCTTTGGGTGGCCAGCTATACACGTAAGAAAAGCTGCAGCAGAAGAAACGCCAAAGTTGGATAATATATTTTTAGATTGTGGTTGTACTACAAAAGAAGAAGTAGAAGCTTTAGGAATTCATGTAGGTTGTGTGATAACTTATGAAGATGAGTTTATGGTGTTGAACGATAAGTATTATGTTGGACGTGCTTTAGATAATAGAATTGGTGGTTTTATGATTGCAGAAGTAGCTCGTTTGTTACATGAAAACAAAGTGAAACTACCTTTTGGATTATACATTACAAACTCGGTTCAAGAAGAAGTTGGGTTGAGAGGTGCTGAAATGATGGTGCAAAATATTCAGCCAAATGTGGCTATTGTTACAGATGTTTGCCACGATACACAAACCCCAATGATGAATAAAATTGAGAGTGGAGATAATTATGCTGGTAAAGGGCCTGTTTTAACAGTTGGTCCAGCTGTTCAAAATAACTTATTAAAATTAATTCAAACTACTGCTAATAAAAAGAAAATACCTTTTCAGCGTGCAGCAGCAAGTAGAGCTACAGGAACTGATACTGATGCATTTGCTTATGCAACAGGAGGAGTGGCTGCGGCATTAATTTCTCTACCATTAAAATATATGCATACTACAGTAGAAATGGTGCATAAAGAAGATGTTGAAAATGTGATTAAGCTGATTTACGAATCGCTTCAAAACATTAAAAACAACCAAGATTTTAGATATTTGAAGTAAAAGAGTTGGAAGACAGAAGTTGGAGGTCTCTTTTATCTTATTATTAAATCCCTCAAGGTTTTTAAAACCTTGAGGGATTGTTTTTAGAAGTAATTCGCTAATTCCTTAACATCGTCAATAATATAGTTTGCTTTTTCTCTTTCTAACTCCAGTTTAGAACCAAAACCATAAGTAACACCTATTGAAATTAAGTTGTTATTTTTTGCCCCAATAATGTCATAAATAGTATCTCCAATCATCACAGATTCACTAGCGTTAAGATTGTTTGATTCTAAAGTAAAATCAATTATGTCGGTTTTGTCTTTTCGAGTATTATCAAGGTTAGCACCAACAATATCTGTGAATAAAGAGCTTAAATTATAGTGAGTTATAATTGCTTTAGCAAAAACAGTCGGTTTAGAAGTAGCAACAAATAAACGATAGTTCTTGTTTGATAGGTAGTTAAGAGTTTCTTTTATACTGTTGTAAAGTAAGTTTTGATGAACACCTTTATCAGAATAAAAATCTCGATAAAAATTTACAGCTTTTATAGCTTCTTCTGAAGATAAATTAAAATATTTTGCATAAGAATCAATAAGAGGCGGACCTATAAATTTTTCTAATTCTTTATCAGATGGAACAGGTAGCTTTAATTGACTTAGAGAATATTTTATAGAATTGAAGATTCCTTTTTTTGGGTTTATAATTGTACCATCCAAATCAAAGAGAATATTTTTAATATTATTCATTAAGCTTCTAAACTAATAACATATCCTTCATGTTTTCTAACATTTAAAACAATTCCGTTAGCAAACATTAAATATTGTCCTTTAATTCCAGTAAGTTTTCCTGTGTATTCAGGAACTTTATCAAAACCAATACTTTTTAATTTTACTGGATATTCAATTACTGGGTAATTTAAATCAATTGATTGGTCTTCTTTAGGCACATATTGTAAATATTCTTCAGCTAACAATTCCATTACTTTATGTTTTTCTTCAACTAAATCAACATCTGGAAAAACATTGGTTAACATTTGCCGCCAATTAGTTTTATCTGCCATGTGTGCTTTTAAACTTACCTCTATCATGCCTGCCAAATAACGATTAGGGGTTTCGGCTAACTTTATTGCTTTAACTGCTCCTTGGTCTATCCATCGGGTAGGGACTTGAGTTCCTCTGGTAATGCCCACTTTTATTCCGCTGGTTAACGATAAATAAACCACATGAGGTTTTAACTGTACTGATTTTTCAAAGTCTAAATCTCTATCTTCAATGCCTAAATGAGCTTTCGATAATTCTGGATGAATAATCCAATCTGCTGCTGCAGGAGAATTTTTAAAACAAGGGTAACAAAAACCTTGGTTAAAAGATTTTACGGTTTCTCTACCACATTCTTTACATAAAATTTGATGCTCATATTTAAGCGTAATTTCATTACCAATTAACTCATTCATAGCTACTAAATCATCTCCAATTGGTAAGTTGTAATTGATTTCTTCATTTAATTCAGCGTGCATTTTCCGTAAAGAACCAGTGTATTTCATAGTTTCAGGTTTCAGGTTTCAGGTTTCAGGTTTCAGGTTTCAGGTTTCAGGTTTCA
>CAXBPN010000213.1:0-4583 GCA_963977515.1 uncultured Flavobacteriales bacterium | reverse complement strand
TCCCACATTTTAAACTGAAACGGACCTGTTCCTACGGGGTTGTTTCCATAATCGTTTCTGTAATACTCCACAACTTCGTGAGCTACAACAGAACAATATTGCATGGTTAAAATCCCCAAGAAAGGAGGGAAGGGTTGACTTAAATGAATTTGTAAAGTAGTGTCGTTAAGTGCTACAAAAGGTGCAAATTTAAATTCTTCAATAAAATCTACATTGTTAAAAATCCAAGCTCCAGGAGAAGCTACTTTCTCATCAATAATACGGTTAAAGCTATATACAAAATCTTCGGCAGTTACCTTTCTACCTTTACCATCAGTAAATAATTCATGATCATGAAAAGTTACATCATTTCTTAAATAGAAAGTGTACGTTTTTCCGTCTTCTGCAATTTCCCATCGAGTAGCAATAGCAGGTTGAATATTTAAATTATCATCCATTTGTACCAGGCCATTGTATAAATGGTTACACGCCCAAATGTTTTCTCGATTTCTAGATCTTGCGGGGTCTAAAGAGGTAATACCGGCAGCTTCGTTGTATCTAAATATTTTTTTACCTTCAATAGCCTTTGCTTTGTCACTTTTACCACAAGAAAATAAAATGATAGAAAGTAGGAGTATTAAAGTAGGGAGTAGTCTCATAACATTACATTTTTTGATATGTAATGTTAATTAAAAGTGTAGTGTTAAAGGAGTGTTCTTATTCTTCTTATCAACACTTTATTGTTTAAATACAAAATATTTTTGAAGTAAAAAGTTATAACTAACAGCAACAATTATAGATGCTAAAACTTTAGATAAATCGGAAGGGAAATTTAAAAATTCTGTGATAATATAAACGAAAGTCGTATTTAAAAATAAACTACCACCTGAAACAAGTATGTATCTTGTAGCTTGAGTGATTATGGCTTTGTTAGTAGCTGCAAAAGCCCAATACCTACAAATAATAAAATTGATAATTGCTCCGGTTAAAGCCCCTAAAAATGTAGCTAATAAATACCAGCTATCACTTGCATATTTTAATAAGAAATATACTCCAAAATCAGCTATAGTTGCAATAATTGCAGCAACTTGATATCTTAAAAATGATATGAATAATGATTTTTTCAAATAAAATAGATGATAAGCTGTAATACAATATTAGCATAAATTCCAGCTAACACATCGTCTGCCATTACGCCAATTCCGCCTGGAAAATTTTCTAACTTTCTAATACCTAAAGGTTTAGTTATATCAAAAAAACGAAATAAGATAAATGCCAATAAAATATTTAGATAAGAAAAAGGAACAAAAATCATGGTAATCCACATGCCAATTACCTCATCCATAACAACTTTAGATGGGTCTTTTCCCCAATGTTTTTCTAGGTAGTTTGTAGAGATTACTCCAAGCACTGTACAAATAATAATTAATAAAATAAATGAAATGGAATAGGTTGTAAATAGGTCTAATTTTTCTATTAACCATAAAATAGCACAAGCTACAATTGCACCAGCAGTTCCAGGAGCAAATGGAGAAAAACCTGCGCCAAATGCAGTGGCTATTAATGTGTGGATTATTTTCATTTAATTAAAGTAAAGGTAAAAAAAAGCTGCTAAATGATTTATTTAGCAGCTTTTAATCTCTAATTATTTAGATTATGCGTTTTGATTTACTTCTTCTTCGTAATCTAAACCTAAATGAGTGATTAAGTCTTCACCTTGCAAATAACGTAAGGTATTTTTTAATTTCATTTCTTGTTTAAAAATATCGTGTAAAGGAGCCATGTTTTTAGTTGGAGTTTGTGGAGCTTTAAAGAAAAACGATAACCATTCTTGAATACCACTCATGTTTGCTCTAGAAGCTAAATCTAAAAAGATTGCTAAATCTAAAACCAATGGTGCAGCTAAAATAGAATCTCTACATAAGAAATCGACTTTGATTTGCATCTTGTAACCTAACCAACCAAAAATATCTAAGTTATCCCATCCTTCTTTGTTGTCACCATGAGGAGGGTAGTAGTTAATTCTTACTTTATGGTATAAATCTTTGTATAAATCAGGATTTTTTTCTGGTTCTAAAATACTGTCTAAAACACTTAGTTTAGACATTTCTTTAGTTTTGAAACTAGCTGGATCATCTAAAACTTCACCATCTCTGTTTCCTAAAATATTAGTAGAGAACCATCCAGCAATACCTAATGAACGAGTTTTTAAACCTGGTGCTAAAATCGTTTTCATTAACGTTTGACCAGTTTTAAAATCTTTACCACAAATTGGCACATTGTTTCTTTTTGCTAAAGCAATTAATGCAGGAATGTCAGCAGATAAGTTAGGAGCACCATTTGCATAAGGTACACCTTCCATAATTGCTGCATAAGCATAAATCATACTTGAAGGAATGTTCTCATCATTATTTCTTAATCCTTCTTCAAGGCTTTCTATTGTTTGATGAACAGCACTTTCTTCAATGTAAATTTCTGTAGAACCACACCAAACCATTGCTAAACGATCGCAATTGTTTTTAGCTTTAAAATCTCTAATGTCTTGTCTTAGTTGATCAGCTAAGTCCATTTTATTAGCGCCAGTTTTGTAATATGTACCTTCTAATTTGGTAACATATTTTTTATCAAAAACAGCTTTCATTGGCTTAATAGCCTCTAATTCAGGTTGTAGTTGTTCTAATAAGTATCTATCTAAAACTCCCGCATGAACTGCAGATTGATAAACATTATCTTCAAAAATATCCCAACCTCCAAAAGCAATTTTGCTAATATCAGCTAAAGGGATAAAATCTTTAATTAATGGTGTTTTGTTTTCTGTTCTTTTCCCAATTCTTATTGTTCCCATTTGAGATGTAGAACCAATTGGTTTAGAAATACCTTTATTTACGGCGTGAACACCAGCAATTAAAGTAGTTGCAACTGCACCTAACCCAGGTAATAAGATGCCTAATTTACCGTCAGCACTAGCAATGTTTGAACTCATAGTATATTTATTTTATAGATAAATTTTGTAAAAATAAGGTTGCAAATATATGATTTTGATTGGTTTTAGTTGAGGAAAAAGAAAGATTTATTCATTGGAGAAAAAAGAAAGATAAACCCTTTATTTTTCAATTCTTTCGTAAATGTATTTACCAGTTTTAATCTCTTTACCAAACAATTCAACAGCAAATACTTCGGGTAGTAATTTAGTATGCTCTGCGGTAATAAATACTTTTTCGATATAAGCAGGTTTCCCATTAATAGTAGTAGCAACTGTAGGTTCTCCTTTTGTATTTACTGTAGCAAAAAGTTTTAACTTCTTTAAAGCAACAATGGTAAATTCAACTGTATTAGGTCTATCTTTTAAAAAATCAGATTTTACACCAAAACCAAATGTTTTCTCGTAGTATTTTAAATCACGTTTTTGGCCTTGCTCTTGATATCTTCTCCAAAAAACATTGATAGGTTCTTCTTTATTTATTTGCCCTTTATCATCAATATTTAAGGTGTAAACAACAGCATTTGTATTAAAGCTTTTTTGAATGTAAAAAAGCATATTAGCATCTTTTGGAGTAGGGTAGCCACTAAAAACAGAATCCTCACCTATATTAGGTGTTGCTACTTCAATAGGCTTAATTGTATTAAAACCATAAAAAGCAGGAAGAATAATTAAAAGTGGTAGTAACTTTTTAAGCATCTTTTTTATCTAATTCTTTTTTACAATGATTTAAACGTTGTATTGCAGTTGTATTTGCAAATATTGCAACTACGGTTAATGGGAGGGTAAAAATAGAAATGGTTTCAAATAAAGTAATTGGAGAGTTTTCTAAATGAATTGAAATATTTCCAAAAAAGTAATAAGCAATACCACAAAACATTGCCCCAGCACCAATTGTTACAACTCTCGCAGGTCGTTGCATCATTCCCACACTACATTCAATTCCTAAGCCTTCGGCACGAGCTCTTGTGTAACTTACCATCATAGAGCCTACTAAAGCAATAAAACCAAATAAAGAGCTTAAAAAGTAATCGTGAGAAATTAAATAATAGCTTATACCTAAAAACATCACTAACTCACTATATCTATCAATTACAGAATCATAAAATGCTCCGTAAGTTGTTGACATATTGCCTAATCTCGCTATTCTTCCATCCATCATATCAAATAAACCTGCAATTAAAATTGTGAAACCTCCCCATCCAACATAACCTAATTCATCACGCTCCGCAATTTCCGCACCAACTATAAAAATAACGGCTGCTACTACATTTAAAAAGAAACCAAAAGAGGTTACCATATTAGGAGTTACTCCTAATTTAATTAATAGTCTAATTAAAGGATTTAAAATGCTATATATTATTAGTTGTGCTTTACTTTCGTTTGCCATAGTTGATTTTAGCGTATCGTTAACTTTAATTTTTCAAAAATAATTAAAGTTTTTTTGCTGTACTGTATTGAACTAAGATGTTATTAGGTTTCAAATGTTAGCAACTCTACAATTTTTAAGTTAATCTTATTTTATGGTTGAATTAATTTATATTTGCAGCCTCAAAATATTAGATATGGCTTTAAAATGTGGAATTGTTGGATTACCCAACGTAGGAAAATCAACTTTATTTAA
>CAXBPN010000212.1:0-4602 GCA_963977515.1 uncultured Flavobacteriales bacterium | reverse complement strand
TACGACCAAGTAATACACGATGTAGCTTTACAAAATTTGCAAGTAGTATTTTGTTTAGATAGAGGTGGCGTAGTTGGTGCAGATGGCTCTACACATCATGGTGCTTATGATTTAGCTTATTTTAGATGCATTCCAAACATGATTGTTTCGGCTCCTTTACATGAAGAAGATTTAAGAAGCTTAATGTACACTGCTCAAGCTGAAAAACATGGTCCTTTTTCAATTCGTTATCCAAGGGGAAACGGTTCTATGATTGACTGGAAAACTCCATTTAAAAAGTTAAAAATAGGGACAGGACAACGACTTAAAAATGGTGAAGACATTGCTATTTTATCAATTGGTGCTATTGGGCAGGAAGCAACAAAAGCAATTAATGAATTAGAAAAAGATGGTTTAAGCATTGCTCATTACGACATGAGATTTATTAAGCCAATTGACGAATTATTGTTACATGAAGTATTTACCAAATTCAATAAAGTGATAACGCTTGAAGATGGTTGTATTATTGGAGGATTAGGTAGTGCCGTTTTAGAATTCATGTCTGACAATGACTATTCTGCAACTGTAAAACGATTAGGTATTCCTGATAAATTTATAGAGCATGGGACTCAACAAGAGCTTTACAATGAGTGTTTTTATGATGTTACTGCCATTAAAAAAACAGTAAAATCGTTAGTTCAAAAACAAACCAATAAAGCCTTAGCTTAGTTTTTTGAAACTCAATTTAAACATAATAGATAAGAAAAATTGGCTTGTAAAAGAAGTTCCTGTAATCATTTCAGGCCCTTGTAGCGTTGAATCTGAACAACAAGTTTTAGATACTGTTCAACAAATTACTTCAAACAACAGAATTGACATTATAAGAGGTGGAATATGGAAACCTCGAACTCGACCTAATTCATTTGAAGGAATTGGAGAAGAAGGATTAAGTTGGTTAAAAAAAGCTGGAGAAGCAGTTAATTTACCCGTAGCTACCGAAGTTGCCAATGCTGAACATGTTGAACTTTGTTTAAAAAACAACATTGATATTTTATGGATTGGAGCAAGAACTACCGTTAGTCCTTTTGCTGTACAAGAAATTGCTGACGCTCTACAAGGTGTTGACATACCCATTTTTGTAAAAAACCCTATTAATCCTGACCTAAATTTATGGATTGGTGCTTTGGAACGTTTAAATGCAGCAGGAATTAATAAATTAGGTGCAATACATCGTGGATTTTCATCTTTCGATAAATCGTCGTACAGAAATGCTCCCATGTGGGAATTGCCTATTGAGTTAAAAATACTTTGCCCAGATTTACCAATAATTTGCGACCCTAGTCACATTGCTGGTAGCAGGGATTTATTATATACTGTTTCTCAAAAAGCAATGGATTTAGAAATGGATGGTTTAATGATTGAGAGTCATTTTAATCCTAGCATTGCTAAGAGCGATGCCGACCAACAAGTAAGCCCAAGCGAACTGACAACACTTATTAATCAACTACAAGTTAGAAGCAGCGATTGTGCTAACCAAGAATTTACCAATAAACTTGTTCAACTTAGAGAAGCTATTGATGAACTGGACCAAGAGTTAATTAATAAGTTTGCTTCACGAATGGATTTAATTGAAAAAATAGGTTCTTTTAAAAAGGAGAATGGTGTAACAATCTTACAAATTGAACGATGGGAAGAAATTTTAAAAAACAGAACTTTTTTAGCTGAAAAAGCAGGATTAAGTAATGATTTTATTAAAAAATTGCTAGAAATTGTTCATCAAGAATCTATTCGTTTACAAACTAAAGTAATGAACACCCCAAAAACTTAAATTGAGATATAAGTAATGGAAGCACGTTGGATAATAAATAAAAAATCGAATCCTGAAAAAGTTAATGAGCTATCAAAATCATTAAACAATTTAGATTTAACGCTTACTGAAATTCTCGTACATAGAGGAATTGATACTTTCGAAAAAGCCAAATCATTTTTTAGACCAAGCTTAGACGAAATTCACGACCCTTTTTTGATGAAGGATATGGACAAAGCAGTAAATCGCTTACAGCAAGCTATTGAAAACAATGAAAAGATTTTAGTTTTTGGTGATTATGATGTAGATGGAACCACCTCTGTTGCGTTAGTTTATTCTTACCTTAAAAATTATTATCAAAATTTAGAATATTATATCCCAGATAGATATACTGAAGGTTATGGTATTTCTTACCAAGGTATTGATTATGCTGCCGAAAATAATTTTAAGCTAATTATTGCATTAGATTGTGGAATTAAAGCCATTGAAAAAGTTGATTACGCTTCAGAAAAAGGGGTGGATTTTATTATTTGTGACCACCACCGGCCAGGAGATGTTTTGCCAAAAGCTGTTGCTGTTTTAGACCAAAAAAGAGCAGATTGTAATTACCCTTACAAAGAATTATCGGGTTGTGGTGTTGGCTTTAAACTAATGCAAGCTTGGACGATGCAAACTGAAAAAGATGAAGCTAAATTGCTTGAATATCTAGACTTATTGGCAATAAGTACTTGTGCTGATATTGTTCCCATTACTGGTGAAAATAGAGTTTTTGTCTATTATGGTTTAAAAGTTATTAATGAAAATCCAAGATTGGGAGTTAAAACATTAATTGACTTAGCCAGTAAAAAAAAGGACTTAACTTCTACTGATATTGTATTTACGATTGCTCCAAGAATTAATGCAGCAGGGAGAATAGAATCAGGCAACAAAGCAGTTGAGATGTTGGTGGAAGAAAATAAAACCTCAGCCCTTGGTTTTGGTAAAAACATTAATGAATTAAATACCGACAGAAAAGATTTAGATAGAGATATTACTGCAGAAGCATTGGCAATGATAGCCGAAAATACTTCGCTTCAAACAAAAAAAACAACCGTACTTTTTCAAGAAAATTGGCACAAAGGGGTAATTGGTATTGTCGCTTCTCGATTAATTGAAACGCACTACCGACCTACCATTATCTTAACTGAATCGAATGGCAAAGCAACAGGTTCTGCAAGGTCTGTAAAAGACTTTGATGTATATAATGCTATTGATGCTTGCAGCGATTTATTGGAACAGTTTGGAGGACACAAATACGCTGCTGGTTTAACCATGAAACTTGAAAATTTAGATGCTTTTATTGAAAAGTTTGAAGAAGTGGTAAATGAGCAAATTGACGATGAATTATTAATTCCTCAAGTGAATATTGATTCAAAATTAGAATTAACCCAGATTAACGATAAATTTTATAGCATACTTAAACAATTTGCACCAACTGGACCAAGCAATATGCGACCAGTATTTATGAGTGAAAATGTTTTTAGCACTTACAATTCTAGAATTGTTGGTGAAAACCATTTAAAACTAGAAGTTTTTCAAGAAGAAAATCCTGATTTAAAATTTGCTTGTATTGCTTTTAATAGGGGGCATTTATTGGATGAAATTGCCGAAGGTGTCCCTTTCAGTATTGTTTACAATATTGAAGAAAATATATGGAACGGGAATACTACTTTACAGCTGAGTATTAAAGATTTGAAGGTGTAAAAGGCATGGCAGCCTTTTGTCTGAACTTGCAACAAAAAGTCGGACAATTTTTGGATCAAGAACAAATTAGTGTTGTGAAGATTTCGGCCATAGAAATAATTATTAACTCTCCAGCAACTAGTCAATAAAATCGAGATTGTAATTATGGATAAATACTTTTTCATCGCTATGTTTGTTAAGATACATAGTTTACAAAAGTTATAGATTAGACTTTACACTAAATTAGTTTCTAACCTTACTGATTTTTCTTTAGTTCTTAATTCATTGTCACAAATACAGTTGAAACTATGCACTTTTAGTGCATTTCGCCTTAGCTTCTAAAAACTTATCTTTGGGAAATGGAATCCTACCAAAGGCTAAATGGTCATACAGTTTCTCGATTAACGGTACATATAGCATGGTCAAGTAAGTATCGCTATTCAGTATTAGAAGAAGATGTTAAAACTCGCTGCCGAGAAATACTAAATATAAATATGTGAATCGGAAAATGTGGAAATACTAAAAAGAGTCGTATCCAATACTCATATACATATGCATATTGAAATAGGGAGTGTGTAGGAGCGACTTTCAGTCGCCTTTTAAGAAACCTATGGACTTTCTTTAGTGATTTGGAATATGATTAAACCACCTCCAACAAAGTTCTAAACGAAACAAATTTGCCTTCAAATCTACTCATGTGGTCTTTTTGTAATTCGGCAGCATAGTTAGCTTGATATTCTTCTAAATCTTCCATTCTTGCACACGTATATTGAATGGCATAAGTGTGCCCAGTTTCATCTTCCTGTGTGCTTAATACTTTGCAAATTTTATGTTCTAAGAAAAAACCAGTTTGCATTACTTCTGGAATATGAGTGGTTTTCATGTAGTTAAACCAGTCATCATGCACATCGTTTTCAATATTTACTGTTACGTTGTAGATTATCATTTGTTTGTTTTTGTTTTCAAAGTTAATCAATCAAAATTGAATGAATAATCCGTGCTTTTATAAACAATTCAAGTCATTTATTAACAATGTCTAAAATTGCTTCTTTTCAAATTGTTTAAGGGGCTAAAAAGCAGTAAAATTGCATCTT
>CAXBPN010000211.1:0-4621 GCA_963977515.1 uncultured Flavobacteriales bacterium | reverse complement strand
TGTAATGCTCTGCTCCTAAATTTTGTAATTGTGTATCGGCAGCATTCATCAATAAAAATGCACCCATCAATAAAATTTCAGTAATCAAAATTAGATTAGCATCAGATTTTGGCCAAGAAGTCATTTCTTTATGATGGAAACGCTTAATTCTAAGTACATTTCTTCTAATTAAGAATATAGCACATGAAATTAAAACCGCTAACGCTAAAAATTCAAATATTGAAATTAATCCAGTATAAAGAGAACCAAGAGATGCAAACAATCTATGGTTTCCAGTAATACCATCTAATACTATCTCTAAAACTTCAATATTGATAATAATAAAACCTACGTAAACAATAATGTGTAATAAACCAGCTATTGGTCGTACAACCATTTTTGATTGCCCTAATGCTACTTTTGTCATTAAAGAAAACCGTTCGCTTTTTCTATCTGATCTGTCTAGGTCTTTACCTAGTTTAATATTTCTGATTATTGTCTTAACATTTTTAGCAAATAATACTGATGCTGCTAATAGTAAAACAATAAAAACTATTGATGAAATCATCTATTTATGCTTTATAGTTAGTTTTTGTCTTTTCTCCCAAAAATTGAAAAATGAACATATCGTTTAGGATGTTCTTTAAAATCAATTAATAACCTATCTAGGTTAATAGAAACAGAGTCTAAATGATTGTATAAACTATCATTATTCATTAACTGCCCCATTGTACCTTCACCATTATTAATTTTAGTCATAATATCTGTCATATTCTCAAAAGTTTTTTGAGCAGACTCCATTGTTGATTTTAAATCTAAAGAAGCAAGAGAATCACCTAAATTTTTATACGTTTTTAACGTAGGTTTTACAACTGTTTTAATTGTATGATTTAATTCTAAAGCTAAAGTATTATAGCTTTCAACAGTTGTGTTTAATTTTACTAAAGCTAATTCTAAATTTCTTTTATTTTTAACATTTAATACCTCGTTAAGATTATTCAATGTTTTTGATAATCCCGAAATAGCTATATTAAGAGAGTCCATTAAGTTTTCAGCCTTTTGCTTTATTGGTAATATTTGCTCACTTACATCATCTAACATCGACATTTCTACATCTGCTTGTAAAGTATCTCCATTTAGTAATTCTGTTTTGCTATTACCTACTTTCAAAGCAATTGCCTTTGAACCTAAAAAGTCCATACTAATAAGGCTCGCAACAGAATTATTTGGAATTGAATAATCATTCTCTGTAATTAAAAGCTCCACAACAACTTGTCCTGATTGATTTGGGTGAAAATAAATAGATTCTACTACTCCGATTTGAAATCCGTTAACAAGAATTGGTGATGACTTTGCTAACCCAGCAACAGAAGGATAAACGGTATATACTATTTTGGTTTTAAAAAGTAAGTTCGTTCCTTTTAGGTAATTATAGCCCCATACCAATAATGCTATCGACAATATAGCTATAAATCCAACTTTTACTTCTTTAGAAATTTTCATTTATATAATTTCGAGACTTTTGCAAATATCGGTAAACGAATTCATTTCACAAAAAAATGGCTTTGCATTAAAGGTTAATTTCCTTGAAGCTTTATTGCTTCACTAATTGGTATTCTTTTTCCATCTTTAAATGCAACGATAAAAGCATCTTCAAATCCTCTTCCTCTTAACTGTAATTGAAGGATATTAGCTCCATCCATACTTCTCTCGTTTCCAACAGTATAGCGATACAAGCCCCCAGCTTCATACAGTCCAACATCTTTAACACCTTTAAAGTTTTCAGGTTTTAAATCTGTTTTTACTGATGATGTTGCAATTTGAACTTTAAAGACTACACCTTCTTCAACATCATCTTTCTTTTTATCTTTCTTATCCTTTTTTGTTTCTTCTTTCACAATAGGTTCTTTTACTTCAACTTCTTTTTTTTCTTTAGGTTGTTGAATTTTTATCTCCAACTCATTTTTATAATCCTTAAAAGCCCTAAAAATTGCAGAAGCCATATAATCTTGTCCAATTTCAGAATTTAAAAACTTCTCTTCCTCAACATTAGTTAAAAAACCCGTTTCAATTAACACACTAGGCATAGAAGTTTGATGTAAAACTAAAAATCCTGCTTGCTTTACGCCTCTATTTTTTCTTCCAACTCTTTCTGTAAATTGAGTTTGAATTTTTGATGCTAACAACAAACTTTGTTCTAAATAAGCACTTTGCATCAAAGTCATAGTAATATATGATTCGGGAGAATTAGGATCAAAATTTTCATATTTTGATTGATAATCATCTTCTAAAAGAATTGATGAATTCTCTCGCTGTGCAACCTTTAAGTTAGCCTCAGATTTATGCAATCCCATTACAAATGTTTCTGTTCCAAAGGCTGCTTTATTATCATTTGCATTAGCATGTACACATATAAATAAATCAGCATTTGCTTTATTTGCAATACGAGCTCTCTCAGTTAACTCTAAAAAAACATCTGTTTTTCGGGTATAAATTACTTTAACATCTTTAAAATTCTCTTCAATGTATTTCCCTAACTTTAACGCAATAGATAGTGCTACATTTTTCTCGCTCGAACTAGCTCCTTGACAACCACCATCATGACCTCCATGTCCAGCATCAATAACTACTATCTTAACTCCAAAGAAATCTTCGTTATCTAAAACAAAATTACCGGCGGTACTTTTTAAGCTTATAAAAACAAGAAAAACAAAAATAAATCGTTTCACTGTTTGAAAACTATTCATGTTTAAGTATTGTAACAACATATTCGTCAAATTTATTTTTTTAATTTTGAGCCCTTTAACTGATAAAACTATTTTATCACAACTTTAATGTTAATAATTCTTACCTTTTAACCCTAAGCAATTGCTTAATTGGTAAGAATTTAGCCATAGATGAAAAACAACATTTATACCAATATATTAATAACGTTTTTCAAAGCAGTTATAGTGTTACTCCTAATACTACCTTCTTTGGGGGTTGTAGCTCAAAATGACTCCACAAAAACCGACAGTATAATTGTGCTAACAATTGATTCTTTTATCTCTAAAGATGCCTTAGAATCAAAAGTGAAATACAAAGCGACCGATTCTATCCGATTTGATATGAAAACTCAACAAGTGTTTTTGTTTGGTGAATCTGAAATTTATTATGAAGATATTGAATTAAAAGCGGAAGAAATAGAATCAAATTTAGATTCGAATGTAGTTACCGCAAGAGGAAAAAAAGATTCTACAGGTAAATACTTTGGAGAACCCATTTTTAAACAAGCTACTAAAGAGTTTAATGCCCATGAGATAAAATACAACTTTAACACTAAAAAAGGATTAATTACTGATGTAAAAACCCAAGAAGGCGGTGGATATATCCATGGAAATAAAATTTACAAAAACCCTGACAATGTGCTCTACATTAAAAATGGGAAATATACTACTTGTAATCTAGCAGAGCCTCACTACCATTTTGGTGCTACAAAATTAAAGGTTATCCCAAATGATAAGATTATTACTGGTCCTGCCGATTTGTTTATTGAAAATGCTCCAACTCCATTTGCTATCCCTTTTGGATTTTTTCCTAATAGTAATAAACAACGCTCTGGCATTGTAATACCTGAGCCAGGTGAAAGCACTCAATATGGTTTCTTTATGCTAAATGGAGGTTATTACCTTTATATTAATGAGCATTTAGATGCTCAATTAACTGGAGACTTTTACTCGAAAGGTAGTTGGGGTACAAAGTTTAATTCAAACTATAAAGACCGATACCATTTTAATGGTAATGTCAACTTATCTTATTCTGTGTTTAAAAACAGTGAGAAAGAATTCCCTGATTTTAGTGAACGTAAAGATTTCTTTTTTAGATGGAGGCACAATCAAGACCCTAAGGCTCGACCAAATAGTGTTTTTTCTGCGAATGTAAACTTTGGTACAACAACCAACTTTACTAACAACTACAACTCAACATCAAATGATTACTTATCATCAACCGCAAACTCTAGTGTTTCCTATACAAAACGATTTGGTAGTAGCCCATTTACTTTAAATTTAAACGCTTCTCATAGCCAGAACAACTTAACAAAATTAATTACGGTTCGTTTACCTGATGTAGCATTAAATATGGCTAGAATCTACCCTTTAAAAAGAAAAAATGCTATTGGAAATCAAAAGTTTTATGAGAAAATTGGTTTGAGTTATAGCATGAATGCAAGAAATGAAGTTACTGCATTAGACTCCTTATACAACATAAATGAACCTCAATATTTAACTGAGAAATTAAAAAATGGAATAAAACATACTATTCCTTTAAACACTTCTATAAAAATGTTCAACTATTTTAGCTTAACTCCATCGTTTAATTATTCTGAATTATGGTATTTAAAAACCATTAATAAAAACTGGAGTGATACTAGTAATAGTGTTTATACCGATACATTAACAGGATTTGCAAGAGGAAACTCCTATAATATGGCAGCAAATTTAACCACTAACCTATATGGAATGTATTCTTTTAAAAGCAAGAAAATAAAAGCTTTACGTCATGTAATTACCCCAAGTGTTGGTTTAAGTTATGTACCTGAAAATAATAGCGGATTAAGAAGTTATACAGACTCATCTAATACCACTTATGAATATTCTATTTT
>CAXBPN010000210.1:0-4656 GCA_963977515.1 uncultured Flavobacteriales bacterium | reverse complement strand
TTTTAGGTGGTCAATTTGCACCAAATTTAGGTGGTCAATATAGCCGTTTTTTCCACTTTTTCTTGTAACAGGGTTGCTGCATCTATAATGCTTTCGGTTAAAATCAGTTTTCTTGTTTCTTCAGGGGGATATTTTGGAAACAATCCTTTTCGGTTTGCTGTGTAATAATGTCCTTTGTTTAGGCTTCTTCCGTACAATGAAACCACATTATTGAACTTATCTTTAAGTGGGAAAACGATGCAGTTTTTTAAATCCTTATAACTATTAGCATTAAATCCTACCTCTAAATTTTGTAATGTTAAATTTCTGCTCTCAATGTATTGCTTGGCTCTTGGGCTTTTGTTTACGTTTTGTTTTAGTTTTTGAAAGATTTCGTTTAAGTTCTCCTCCTTTTCTTTTGCTAATGAATTATTGCTTGTCGGTGCTACCGACCCTAGCAATTCTTTGGCTTTTAATAGAGCTTGATGCTTTCCTTGTTTTTCTTGTAACTCAATAAATTGAATTTGGTCTCCTGTTCCTGCAGAACAATTTGAGCTAAAACAACAATAGGTATTTGATTTTGGATAAATCTGAAAGCTTGGTGTTTTATCAGGATGGAATGGACAGTTTGCCATTCCGTTCTTATCAGTTTTTATTCCGTAATGTTCCAGTACTGTTTGAATGGTAAGTTGTTGTTTTATTTGAGTGATTTCCATTGTTGATAAATATTAAATATGCCCTATTCGACACAAAGTAAAACATAAAAGACATTACTTAAAATAATAATTGAATCAACTTATTAACAATAGGGTGTTTTTATATGTTTAAAACCAATCTTATTAGGTATATTTGTATGTTAATAAATACTTTTAAGCGATGATTTTAATAGGAAAACAAATACAAAGTTTAAGAAAGATCAACAACCTAAACCAATCTCAACTAGCAGAAAAAATAGGAGTTTCTTTGACTCAATTACAGCGTTACGAAAACAAAGGGGTACAACCTCCTGCGGATATTTTAAAAAAGCTGGCGGACACTTTTAATACCTCTATTGATTTTTTGGTTTACGGTGATTCTGAGCAAAAAGCTCAACAAAGTATCAAGGATAATGATTTACTTTCTCAGTTTAAAGCTGTGGAAGAGTTGGACGGTAAAGATAAATCAACCATTAAAGACATTATTGATGCTTTCATTAAAAGAAGTAAACTACAAAACATTGCTGCCCTTTAAACTTGAACATTATGGAAGATTATACATTAAGAATATCAGAAAACAACTCTAAGGCTTTGGCTTTATTAAACTACCTTAAAACACTCGATTTTGTTGAACTTTCTAAAACTACCGATTGGTGGGATGAAATTTCTACAGAAAATAAACAATCTATTGAAAGAGGTTTAGACGATTTGAAAAACAATAGAGTACATTCGGATGAGGATGTTAGAAAAAGCGTAAGAGAACGTATTTTAAACGCTAAAAAAGGATGATAATAGTTTGGTCTGATGAAGCTCGTAAAACTTACGACTATACTATTGATGAGTTAATTGATAAATGGGAAATTGAAATAGCTATTGATTTTGAAGAAAAAACAAACGCTCTTTTAGATCACTTAAAAGAATACAAAAAGTTTTGTCCTCCCTCCAAAAAGAAAAGACTGCGAAAATGTGTTATTCATAAAAACACTTCCCTAATCTACAAAATCAATAAAAACAGCATTGAACTGGTTACTTTTATTGATAACCATACTGAACACCGTTATTAAAACAAACCATAATACCCCGCTAAGCAACATTTAAAAACAGTTGCCAAGCTCTACATTATGGATTATTAAAACTTCTCCACTTCCAACAACCCTTCTTCTCCACAATAGTTTTTAGCACTGCTGTACAAATAATCTTCTGCCTTTGCTACGACTCCTTCTAATACTGGATTGTTATGGATGTAATCGGTTTTCTGATTAATCACTTCATTACTACTTAGCTCTATCGGATGGTTATCATTACGCCATAATTGATAGGTTTGTTTTTTACTGTTTACTGCTCCTGCTTTTAGCATTTCGGATAATAACCAATCTCTACGGCTTTCCCCATCTTCTTCTATTGACTTGATTATTTGTTTACTGGTATGTTTCTTAAAGTCTCTTAAAATATCCGATAGCTGACAATTCTCTTTAGCTCTCACCACCAAATGAACATGATTACTCATCAACACCCAACTGTACAGCTCTAAGCCTTTCTCTTTTTGACAGTACTCTAAACTATCAACTACAATATCTTTGTATCGTTTTCTCGTAAATACATCTAGCCATTCTACCGTTGAAAATGTTAAATAATACAAACCATTTTGATCGCCTATTTTATAACTTGTCGTTCCCTTACTCATTCTCCTAAATTACAAAAAGCCTAACATCTCTGTTAAGCTTTTCTGCTTTGCCGTTACAAACGGCTAATTACCTTTTATCTTCCTTTTAAACCTCTATTTACCGTTGAAGTTACGCTCCGCTAAACTCCAACGAGCGGTGTTAGGCTGTTGTTAATAACTTTTTGGTTTTGACCCATTTTTACAAAGCTATGCCAGTAAAATACTGGCTGTGTAAAACGCTGTTCAGTTAAGGCTTTGTATTTTGCTAAAGCAAAACAAACCCTAAAACTAAAAGCTGCGACATACTGCTATGTGCGGAGTTGTTTGGAATGTGAGCCATTACTGTGGATAATAATACTCTTCCTTAATTAACTCAATTTCTTTATTTAAATCTGATGGAATGATTAATTATCAAATCAACCAAAACCGTTATCTTCATATTTTATTAACCTCTTCCATGATGGGATTTTATTCTTATGAGTACCTTGTGGACTTTTATATGTAAGTAACCAATTTACTATATTAGCACCAATAAATGGCAATATCCAAATTATAATTGATTGATATATTTTTTGTTTCTTTAAAACACGTTTACTCAATATCAATTTATATTGAACGTATATAGAGTAAAATATATTTAATATTATTAAAATGTACAAAAACATCATTCCTTGGTACGTTTATTCATTTCCCTCATAGATTTTTCCACATCACTTTGCCCCATTTTTTTAAACATTAAAAAAGTAATAAGCTGTTTAGTTTCAAATTCGTAACTAAATATAACCACTACTCCTTCTTCATATTGAAAATTAACATCAACTATTATGCGAGATACATTCCCATCCTCTGTAAACCTTGATATCGTGTAAATACATTTTTCTTTAGAGGAAGGGCTTTCTTTTGCAAAGCTTTCTTTTGCAAATGTTATCCTTCGTTTTAAATTATTTCTATTTTCATTTTTTGCATTTAAATTTTCAATCAATTCTTTATTTAGATTTTCACTTTCTTTAATCTGCTGGATTAAATTTAAAGATGTTTCATAAAAAACTTCATACTCTTGAGAATACGGAATAGTATCTGTATAAATCATTACTTGAGCAAAAATACTATTTGCACATAATAACAAAGGAAAAATTATCAATCTAATATTCATCATTTAAATATATTAAAATATCCTTCTTTCATATTATTCCAAAACGTGTCATTCTTACTCTGTTTTAAATTCAAACCTCTATTATCCAATACTGCATCACCAACTGTTTGTATTAAAGTATTATAAGTAGATGCTCCTCCTGTTTTTGCAGCCACATTCGATTCAAGATTTGGCAATGTTCCATCAACCATATAATTAATTACATCTTGTCTATATTTAGCAACTGCATCTGCATTATCAATTTTATAATTTTCTCCCATTGAAATTACATAGACAGCATTAAAATCAACAGCTTTACTTGCTAATCTAAAAGCATTTTTCTCTTGTTGTTCATCTTTAAATGCAAGTGTATTAGGTAGGGTTGCTTTGTATGCATTTTTTGTAAGCATTAACAAACCTCCACCTACAGCACCACCATTAGCTCTATTTTGTCCATTTAGATGGTCATACTTATTTGATTTATAAACCTCCCCTCGTGCTCCTCGTGCTGGAGCTCCTGTACTAGAGTTATTCCCTACTATAGAATTATTGGCCTCCTCATTAGTTATTTTCGTTGGAATTTCAGAATTCAAAGAATTCCCAGTCCAATAAGCCATAACAGAATTCATATTAGATTGTTGAGCAGCCTTTTGCACCGAAGTGTACAGAGTTCCCACATGAGCCCCCCTTCCTCTTTCTTGTGCTACCTTAAATACATAATCACCATCTGGATAGTTTAATGTAGGTTCGGATACAATTGTTAATTGATATTGCGACCTGTAATCTAAAATCTCTAATCCATCTAAATCAATAGCCTGTATAGGTGTATTCCCTGCAAATTGATAAGGAGTCCACCATGGGAAATTTTGAGATAAAGGGTCAACACTTAAAAATTTACCTAGGCGAGAATCATAAATTCTAAATCCATAGTCATAGCTATTTCCATTGCCTTTTACTTCGTCATCTTTTTCCTTACCGTTAAACCCATAACGGTAGTCTCCACTTGATGCATTTCGCCCAGGCATAAGGCTTCCAAATGCATAGTAGTCAGGAAGAGCTGTTATATATACATCGTAATAATAATTCACAATTTAAATATAATAAAAAAAGCCCCGATGTTTCCATCGGGGCTTTTTAATTAATTCTATATTCTTCTTAGTTTACAGCTGCTTGAAATTCAGCATCTT
>CAXBPN010000209.1:0-4658 GCA_963977515.1 uncultured Flavobacteriales bacterium | reverse complement strand
TTAGAAATAAATGAAAACTACTTAAAAGGAGTTAAATTTAGTTATGTAAAAAATATGATGGAAGTTATTGATTTAGCATTAACTAATCAAAAAGTAAACAAAGCAATACAAGTAGCTTAAAAGTATTTTTAAATTCTTATAACTTTTCTAAATTTTTAAGCTTTAGAAGGGTTGAATTAAATTCAATACCCTCTAGGTTTATAAACCTAGAGGGTATTTTGTAACTATCAACAACTGTTAATAATTATTCAAAAGTTTAAAAATTAAACAATAGCAAAAGAGTTATTTTTGTTTTACTTAAATAAAGAAATACACAGATGAAATTTATAGTATCAAGTTCAGTATTATTAAAGCAGCTACAATTAGTTGGAGGTGTTTTAAATTCTAATAATACATTACCAATTTTAGATAATTTTTTATTTGAAATTAAAAAAGGAAAGTTGAGTATTACTGCTTCTGATTTAGAAACAACTATGATAACGCAAGTTAATGTTGAAGCTAAAGAAGATGGTGTAATTGCAATGCCAGCTAAACTTTTGTTGGATACTTTAAAAACGTTTCCAGAACAACCATTAACTTTTACGATTGACAACAATAATTTTGGAGTTGAAATTTCTTCTGATTATGGAAAATATAAGTTAACTGGACATAATGGTTCAGAGTTTCCAAAAACACCGAAATTAGAATCACCTTCAAAAATTGATATCAATGCTTCTACTTTAGCCAATGCAATTAATAAATCGTTGTTTGCAACGGGTAATGATGAGCTAAGACCAGTAATGTCGGGTGTTTTCTTTGAATTAAATAATGATGATTTAACTTTTGTAGCAACAGATGCTCATAAATTAGTTAAGTATAAAAGAACAGATATTAAATCTGAAGTAGGTTCATCTTTTATTTTACCTAAAAAACCTTTGACTTTATTAAAAGGAGTATTAGCTAATTTAACAGAAGATGTTAAAGTTCAGTACAACGAAACAAACGCAATGTTTGCCTTTGGTGATACAAAAATGATTTGTAGATTAATAGATGGGAAATACCCTAACTACAACGCAGTTATACCTACAGAAAACCCTAATAAATTGACTATCAACAGAAATGCTTTATTGAGTTCAGTAAAAAGGGTTTCTATTTTCTCAAATAAAACAACTCACCAAGTAAGACTAAAAATTACAGGAAGTGAATTAAATGTATCTGCTGAGGATTTAGATTTTGCTAACGAAGCAAATGAAAGATTAACATGTCAGTACGAAGGAGAAGATATGGAAATAGGTTTTAACTCTCGTTTCTTGGTTGAGATGTTAAGTAACTTAACTTCAGAAGATGTAAATATTGCAATGTCAGCATCAAATAGAGCAGGAATTTTAACGCCATCTGAAAAAGATGATGAGGCGGAAGAAATTTTAATGTTGGTAATGCCTGTGATGTTGAACAATTAGGAAGCAGTTTAAAGTTTAGGGGAGTTTTAAAAATTAACATTTTCCTCCCCAAAAGGGGCAAGGGGTGTGTAATTAAAAGAACTATTTTTAAAACTCTCATTAAGGGTTAAAAGTTTTTAGATTTTTAACCCCTTTTTTTTATATGATATGGAATTTTTAAAGAAATTAACTGAAATAGAGGCGCCTTCTGGCAGTGAGTATGTAATGAAAGAATTTTTGATGGATTACATCAATGAGAATAAATCATCATGGAAAGTTCAACCAGAAATAATAGAAGGAGAAGATTTTCAGGACAATATCATTTTAGTTTTTGGAGAGCCACGTACAGCTATTTTTGCTCACATGGATTCAGTAGGTTATACCGTTGGATATGACAATAATTTAATTAAAATTGGAGGCCCATCAGCTAAAAAAGGAGCTAAATTAGTTGGAGAAGATAGTAAAGGTAGAATAGAGGGAGAACTTGAAACGGAGGAAGATGAGCACCAATTTTTAACCTATTCTTTAAAATTTGATAGAGAAGTAGATAGAGCAACAACATTAACTTATAAATCTGATTTTAGAGAAGAAGATGACTTTGTTCAATGTTGTTATATGGACAATAGATTAGGAATGTGGGTTGCTTTAGAGGTAGCTAAAAATTTAGAAAATGGAGTAATTGTTTTCTCTTCATGGGAAGAACACGGAGGAGGAAGTGTTGGCTATTTAGGTAAGTTTTTATATGAAGGATATGATGTAAAACAAGCATTAATAGCCGATATTACTTGGGTTACAAAAGGTGTTGAACACAATAAGGGGGTAGCCATTTCTATGCGAGATTCAGGAATACCAAGAAGAACCTATTTAAATAGAATTGTTGAATTAGCTAAAAAAAGTAAAATTCCTTTTCAATTAGAAGTAGAAAGTGCAGGAGGTAGTGACGGAAATGCATTGCAACGTTCTCCTTATCCTTTCGATTGGTGTTTTATTGGTGCTCCTGAGGATAATGTTCATACTCCGGATGAAAAAGTTCATAAAAATGATATCAAAGCGATGGTTGATATGTATGATTATTTAATGGAGAGTTTGTAGTAAAGTCTTCTATTCATTATTATTATATTTACTTTTTTATAAGAGGTTAAGAAGTGAAGATAATCAGTGCAATTTTTTCGAAAAGTAATTTAATTTTATTAGGCTTACTTTTTATAGGTGTCATTTTTTTCTGTTTAAAATCTAATACTCAGGTTTATGAAAGTTTAAGTTGGGATGAAGTGCATTATAGTTCTTTAGCAGATAAAGGATTACTTTATAATGCATTAGAAAAAAACAGCTTAAGTTTTATTGGTTTTTATAAGATTGGAAAAGCAAGAGCAGATAAAGATACATTGCTTAATGCTCAATTAGTAAAAGAGTATAATTATCCTGATGAAAATCTAAACCCATTTTATTTAAGGCATTACCACCCACCTTTAGCAACATATTACTGGAGTTTGTTTACCTCAAATTCTAATATTTTTGAGAAAGATAAAAGTCTAAGATTTAGTAATATTCCTTTAGGCATATTTGCTATTTTATCACTAATTATTTCATTATTTTTTGCCAAAATATTAAACGAAAGAACCTTTAAGAGTATATTAATTTTATCAACACTTCTAATTGCAAGCAATATTTTTAACTATAGTTTCGAAACACTTAACTTCCATGTTTTTCAATTTATATTTTCGGTAATTTTTGTTGCTTGTTTGATGCGTTGGATTACCAATCAAACAAAAAAGAATGCTGTATTTTTAGGTATATCAACTGCGTTTATGTTTTTGTCTCTCGAAACAGCTTTGTTTGTAGCTTTTGGAGCAATCTTAGCTTTGTTATTAACCAAGCAAATAAAAATAATTTTCAAATTTTCACTTCAAATTTTCGGAAGTTTTTTCATTACTATTATTGCTCTTTGGCCAGGAATATTAAAAACATTGGCTCCAATAAAAACATGGATTATGTATGCTGCTCGTATATTTTTAAAAGGAAATGATGAATATGATAGTGTTGATATGGCTGGGGCATGGAAAACAATGTTTTTTGAGAACATTATCCTATTTACAGTATTAATTTCTATAGTAATTACACTTCTTATAATTTCTAGAAAAGCAGTAAGCAATCGAAATTATATTATCCCTTACATTATTGCTTTTATTTATTTTTTAACAATAACTCCATTTATAATAAGTAAAACCTATATTTTCCCAGTAATAGGATTACTTATTTTTGCAATTGTATATAACTTATCAGTATTAGATTTAAATAAATTTAATTTTTTCGATAGCAATAAAAAGATTAAACAATATTTAGTGATAATCTTATTGATAAGCTATATTTCTTTTCCTTTTGTTAATCTTAATTATAGTACTAATCTTAGCAAGAATAAACAAGAACGTGAGTTGTTTAATCAGGATTTAGATGAGTTAAAGGAGTTGTTAAATTCTAAAGAAAACATTATCGCATTTAATGGGCAATCGTTGCGTTATTATTTACAAAATGAAGAAATTGTTGATTTACGTAAAAATAAAATGCAAAACCCAGGTTTTTATATTCGGGAAAATGGATTGTATAAAGACGTTACCCAAGATTTAAAAGAACAGTATATAGGAGTTGTAATTATTCCTGTAAAATATTTAAATTATTATCCATCTACAAAAACAAAAATGCTCGAAGACTTTAACTATAAAAAAATAAACCTTAATCATTTTCAAGTTTTTCTATCTCAATAATAAAATAGAAATAAGTTTTAATACGTTGTTGAAACTGTTAAATTTGAATCAAGCTATAATTTTAAACAAAGATGAAAGAATTTTTTAATAAAAACTGGAAGTACCTTGCCATTTTAGCTGGTTTTATTGCTATCGCAAGTATTTATTTTTTACCTGCCTTGCAAGGATACTTTTTAGTGCAAGGAGATACCTCAAGTTGGAAAGCTGCGGCGAAAGAATTAATGGATTTTAGAACCTTTTATGGAGAGGAAGCTGTTTGGACCAACTCTATGTTTGGAGGTATGCCAGGTTATATTATTAATACCGTTTATTTAAATGGATTTACACAGATTGATCAATTAATGGGACTTGGATTGCCATTTCCAATTGACGTGATGTTGATTTCAATGGTGTCGTTTTTAATTCTTGCGAAATCATTAAAGGTTGAAACCCTAATAGCAATAATTGGAGCAGTGGCTTTTGCTTTTATATCATATAA
>CAXBPN010000208.1:0-4675 GCA_963977515.1 uncultured Flavobacteriales bacterium | reverse complement strand
TTGCAATTGTAATTGGAGGTGGAAACATTTTTAGAGGAATACAAGCCGAAGAAGGTGGAATGGAAAGAACGCAAGGAGATTATATGGGTATGTTAGCAACCGTAATCAACGGAATGGCCTTACAGTCTGCATTAGAAGCGGTTGATGTAAAGACAAGATTACAAACCGCTATTGAAATGAAAGAAGTAGCTGAACCATACATCAAAAGAAAAGCTGTTCGCCATTTAGAAAAAGGACGAGTAGTAATTTTTGGTGCTGGAACAGGTAACCCTTATTTTACTACCGATACAGCAGCAAGTTTAAGAGCAATTGAAATTGAAGCAGACGTAATTTTAAAAGGAACTCGTGTTGATGGAATTTACACTGCTGACCCTGAAAAAGATCCTACAGCAACAAAATACGAAACGATTACTTTTGATGAAGTTTATGAAAAAGGCTTAAACGTAATGGACATGACTGCATTTACCTTATGTAAGGAAAATGATTTACCAATTATTGTTTTTGATATGGACACTCCAGGCAACTTGAAAAAAGTTGTAGCTCAACAAGAAAAAATAGGAACTGTGGTACAATTATAATTTTATTTATTTTTGATAAAAATTTATCATTATGAACGAAGAAGTACAATTTACACTTGACTCAGCTAAAGAAGCAATGGCAGCAGCTTTAGAACATTTAGAAAAACAATTACAAAAAATACGCGCTGGCAAAGCTAGCCCAATGATGTTGAGCGGTGTTATGGTTGACTATTATGGTTCTATGACACCTTTATCTCAAGTTGCTAACGTTAATACTTTAGATGGTAGAACAATATCTATACAGCCATGGGAAAAAAGTATGACCCAACCAATTGAGACGGCTATTATCAATTCTAACTTGGGCTTAAACCCTCAGAATAATGGAGAAAGCATTTTAATTAATGTACCTATGCTTACAGAAGAGCGTAGAAAAGATTTAACAAAACAGGCAAAAGCAGAAGGAGAACATGCAAAAGTTGGAGCTCGTAATGCTCGTAAAGATGCAAACGACGAAATAAAAAAATTGAATACTGACGGATTAAGTGATGATATGAGTAAAGATGCAGAAGCTAGTATTCAAAAATTAACAGATACTTTTATTGCAAAAATTGATTCCTTGATTGAACGTAAAGAAAAAGACATAATGACTATTTAAAATAGTTTACTCTAATTTTAAAAATCCCATTGATTAATTTCATTGGGATTTTTTATTTGTACAAATCTGATTAACTTCGTTATCAATAAATTTTACCATGAGTATTAAAGCTGCACTTAGTATCCCTTACGCTAAATTTGTTTGCAATAAAATTGCAAAATGGAGCAGTAATCCTATTGTTACGCAACAAGCTGTCTTTAATGATTTAATTACTCAAGGTAAAAACACATTTTTTGGTAAAGACCATAATTTTAATGGTATTACCAATTACGAAACATTCAAAAAGAATGTTCCTGTTAAAGATTACGAAGATTTAAAACCTTACATCGAAAAAATAAAAGCCGGAGAAGAAAATGTATTGTGGCCAGGCTTACCTAATTACTTTTCAAAAACATCAGGAACAACCTCTGGTGCAAAGTATATTCCCAACACAGTAGAATCGTTAAACGAACAAATTAAAGCTGCCAAAAATGCTATTCTATGCTACATTAACGAAACGAAAAAGACTGATTTTGTAGATGGTAAAATGATTTTCTTACAAGGTAGTCCTGAGTTAGATAACAAATTAAAGGTTCCCGTTGGAAGATTGTCAGGAATTGTTGCTCATCATGTTCCAAAATATTTACAGAAAAATAGATTGCCTTCCTATCCTACCAATTGTATTGAAGATTGGGAAACAAAAATAGATGCCATTATTAAAGAAACTGTCAATGAAAAAATGACGTTGATTTCTGGTATTCCACCATGGGTGCAAATGTATTTTGACAAGCTAATTGAAACAACAGGCAAGAAAGATATTAAATCTATTTTCCCTCATTTTTCGTTGTTTATTTATGGGGGCGTAAATTTTGAGCCTTATCGAGCAAAATTTGAAAGCACAATTGGAAAACATATCGACAGCATAGAAACCTATCCAGCATCTGAGGGGTTTATTGCCTTTCAAGATTCTCAAAAAGAAGAAGGGTTATTGCTAAACATAAATGCAGGAATCTTTTTTGAATTTATTCCTGCATATGAATATTTTAACGAAAACCCAACTCGTATTTCGTTGAAGGATGTAGAACTAAATAAGAATTATGCGTTAATCTTAAATACTAATGCAGGTTTATGGGGGTATAGTATTGGTGATACGGTAAAGTTTGTTTCTTTAAATCCTTACCGAATTGTTGTTTCTGGAAGAATAAAACATTTTACATCTGCTTTTGGCGAACACGTCATTGGCGAAGAAGTTGATTATGCTTTACAAAAAGCCACAGACGAATTAAAAATTGAAGTGAACGAATATCATGTTGCTCCGCAGGTAAATCCGCCCGAAGGAGGAATTGCCTACCATGAATGGTTTATAGAATTTACTTCTGAAAATATAGATCTGAACACCTTCGCAAATAAAATAGACATCATATTACAAAACAAAAACTCTTATTACAAAGATTTAAGAGTTGGTGAAATGTTAAGTGAATTGAAAATTACACCACTAAAACCAAATGCTTTTAATGACTATATGAAAAGTATTGGAAAATTAGGAGGGCAAAACAAATTGCCTCGTTTAGCAAACGACAGAAAAATAGCTGACGAATTATCTCCTTTTAAAATTTAAAGTCGCTCTTTTTTCTTTTACCTTTGGCAACAAGTTTGTATTACACAACTAAATATTGAATCATTAATTGCAATGAATAAAACCTTTTTAATTTTATTTACCTTTTTAACTCAACTGCTTTCTGCTCAGGTTGTTTTTAACACTTCATACCATAATTTTGAAGAGTTGAATAAAGAAGATCAAAAGTATTTTGATTTTACCCTTACAAATGCCGGAACGATTCCTGCTTTTATTTTAAGAATTGAAGAACCTTATGGTATAGATGCAAAGTTTTCTAACAAAGAAATTGCACCTGATAGCACAGTTATTGTTAGAATAAAATATACTCCCAAGAAAAAAGGTCACTTTAAAAAAGACATTCCCGTTTGGATAAGTGTAAATAATGAGCCTATTACTTTTACAGTTGAAGGTGAAGCTAAAACATTTGACATTAATGAGTCCCTTGCCTGTCCAGACTTTAAAACGAACAAGCAGCCTGTTGATTTAAAATCTGATTTAAAAATTAAGGTAGTTGATGTCAATACTAAAAAACCAATAAAAAATGCAACTGTTGAAATTATTTGGGATGGCTTAGTCTATAAAAAATTAACAACAAACAATGATGGAGAAATCATCCAAAACTTAAAATGGGATAATTACTATTTTGTAGTTAATGCTGAAGGATATGGAACAAAAGAACAAGATGTTTATGTAAATAAAAACAATAATTCTATTGAGTTTCAATTAGGAGAACCTACCGAAGAAGAATTAGCAATAGTCGAGGATACGATTCCAGTAGAATCAGAGGTTATACCGGAACCAGAAGATACTATTTCTACAAAAGCACTTCCTGTCAATTTATATGCTCCTAATAATGTTGTTTTCTGTATTGATGTTTCTGTTTCAATGAAGCAAAAAGGACGTTTAGATCTACTTAAAGCATCTATGATAGAATTATTAAATGGTTTAAGAACCATAGACAAACTTGCAATTGTTACTTATGCATCCTCAACCGAAACCGTTTTAGAATCAAACTTTGTAACCAATAAAGCTGAAATAATTAAGTTGATACAAAGCCTAGAAGCTGGCGGTTATACTGCAGGTGGTAAAGGAATTAAAAAAGCATATCAAGTTGCACGATCAAGTTTTATTGAAGAAGGTAACAATCAAGTAATTATTGCTACTGATGGAGCATTTAATTTAGATAAAGGTGATAAAGGAATTTTAAATGATGTGGAAGCTAACCTTAAAAAGGGTGTTACCATATCTGTAGTTGGAGTTAAAAACGAAAAATGGACAATTAAATCAATGACTGATATCGCTGAAACTGGTGGTGGTCATTATTTACATATCGAATCATTTTCGCAAGCACAACAAGTGTTAATGAACGAGATTAAAACTAACTCAAGAAAAAAATAGAAAGAGCCTCCCCAACCCCTCCAAAGGAGGGGCTTTTATAGATAACTAACAATATTGCGAGATTTTAGAAAACAACGTTAAACTAAATGTCAGAGAACTTAAAAAATAATGATGCTGTTAACTCCCCTTTCCTTGGGAGAGGGGTCGGGGGAGAGGCAAAAAAGAAAATTGCCATACTAGGTTCTACTGGTTCTATTGGGACACAAGCTCTTGAAGTTATAGCAGAGCACGCTGACAAGTTTGAGGTTGAGGTTTTAACTTCTAACAATAATGCCGATTTATTAATTGAACAAGCTCTAAAATTTAACCCTAACACAGTTGTAATTGCAAATGAAGATCACTACAAAAAAGTAGAAGAAGCTTTATGGGAAAATGATATTAAAGTTTTTGCCGGAACCGATGCTTTAGCTCAAGTAGTAGAAATGGAAAGTATTGACATTGTTCTTACTGCATTAGTTGGTTATGCTGGTTTAAAACCGACCATAAATGCCATAAATGCTAAAAAAA
>CAXBPN010000207.1:0-4705 GCA_963977515.1 uncultured Flavobacteriales bacterium | reverse complement strand
AGAGAAATATTATTAGAATTAACCCAAAAAGCTAGAACATTAGGCTTAACTCATATAGATATCACCAATCAAATCCGTCAAGGGTTTTTTGGAGAAGAAGTTCAACGTTTAATTATTGGAACCGAAGAGGTAAGAGTGTGGGTGAGATATCCAGAACAAGATAGAAGGTCGTTGGGACAATTGGATGATGTGAAAATTAAAACGGTGTCAGGTCAATTAATTCCTTTAAAGGAATTGGTAGATTATAAAATTGAAAGAGGAGAAGTGAGTATTAAACATTTTGAAGGTATTCGTGAAATTAGAGTTGATGCAGCTCAAGTCGATGCTTATGCTTCCACTTCAGAAATTAATATTGCAATAGAAGAAAAGATTGTACCTCAATTAAAAGCAAATTTTCCAGGAGTTAAAGTAGAATTTAGAGGACAAGCTGAGGCTGCTCAAAAATCGGGTTCATCAATGGGTATTATTGGTGCGATTTTAATAATGCTTATGCTTTTAATTTTATCATTAAACTTCAATTCATTGTGGCAAGGGTTAATGTTTTTCCCAATTATTTTAGTCGGTCCTTTTTGTGCAATGTTAGGACATGGAATTGAGCATCAACCATTTTCATTATTAAGTGTTTGGGGAGTTATTGCATTAATGGGTGTGTTAGTTAACGATGCTGTAGTATTCTTAGATAAATACAATAGAAACTTAAAAGAAGGAATGACTTTAACTGATGCTGCAATTGATGCTGGGACATCTCGTTTTAGAGCAATCTTATTAACATCAATTACAACCGTAGCAGGTTTATATCCTTTAATCTTAGAGCCAAGTTTTCAAGCACAATTCTTAGTGCCTATGGCAATATCTGTTGCTTACGGAGTAATGTTTGGAACAATATTTATCTTAATGTTTTTCCCATTATTAATATTATTATTTAATGATGTGAGAAAAGCATTTAAATGGTTGTGGACTGGAGTTAAGCCAACACAAGAAGAGGTTGAACCCGCATTGATGGATTTAAAAAGAGATGCTGATATTATAAATAATTAGACAATAAATTAAGAATGAATAGTTCAATTGGTAAAGTAATTAAGAATAGTCAATTATTATTGTTAGGCTTATTATGTTTTGGATTTAACTCAAAAGCACAAGACAATCTTTCATTAAAAGATGCAATAGAAATTGGGTTAAAATCAAATTACCAAATTCAAATTGCTGGTAAAAATATTGAAATTACAGAGCTAAATAACAATTGGTTAGAAGCAGGAGCTTTACCATCTATTTCGGCTAATGCTAGTAAAGGTTTTAATTGGAACGAAAACAACGACCCTGCTTCTTTTATACAAGGAACATCTCAAACTAATAGCCTAAGATATGGAGCTGATTTAAATTGGGTGTTATTTAATGGTTTTAAAGTGAAAATATCAAAAGATAAGCTTCAATATTTACAGGAGCAAAGTGAAGGTAATGCCGCAGTAGTTGTAGAGAATACAATTCAATCAATTATACTTGGTTATTATAATGTGTTGTTACAACAGGAAAAATTGAATGCAATTCATAAACTACTAGAAGTTTCTTCTGACAGATATAATTACATACAAGAAAAGAAAGATTTAGGTAGTGCTTCTACATTTGATTTGTTGCAAGTAAAAAATGCTTTGCTTACCGATTCAACAAACTATTTAATGCAAGAGTTAGCGTTTAAAAATGCTCAACGAAATTTAAATATGCTAATGGCTATAAATGTTGAAACTAAATATCTGCTAATAGATAAATTAGACCACACCAAAAATTTATTGAGTATAGATGGTTTAAAAGAGAAAATGTTATCAAATAACCAGACACTTAAAAACCAATACATCAATCAAAATATTCTAAAAAAGGATAAGAATTTAATGCGTGCAAACTTATTTCCAGTATTTTCTTTTAATGCAGGAGTTAATCAAACTATTAGTGGTTTTAAGGGGAGTTCAATGACTGGAGAAAGTATTAATACTACTGGAAATGAATCGTTTACCTATTATGCAAATTTGTCGCTAACATTTACTTTGTTTAATGGACACAAAACACATAGGGCTTATGGTAATTTAAGGATTCAAGAAGAAATAGCTGATTTAACAATTAACGAAATGGAGTTATCGTTAACTAATGACTTAATTTCTGCATACGAACTATATAGTGCACGTACTGTAATATTAGATCTAACAAAATCAACCTTAGAAAATGCCGAACTGAATATGCAAATTGCTACTGAAAAATACAAATCGGGAAGTATTTCCTCATTTGAATTTAGGGACATACAAACAGCTTATTTAAATACTGCTGCAACTCATTTAGAATCTGTTTTTAATGCTATTTCTGGAAATGCAGATATTGTTAGGTTAACAGGTGGAATAATAGAAGAGTTTAAATAATTTTTTAAACTTAGCCGTTATAGGTTGTAATAATTAAAAAATATGATTGAAATTAAAGACTTACATAAATCATATACCATTGGTAAAAATGCTTTACACGTTTTAAAAGGGATTAATTTCAGTGTAAAAGAAGGAGAATTGGTTGCTATAATGGGCTCTTCAGGTTCTGGTAAATCAACATTGCTTAATATTTTAGGGATGTTAGATGTTGCTGATGAAGGAACCTATACTTTAGACAACTTTCCAATTAAAGATTTAAATGAAACAAAAGCAGCAAAGTATAGAAATAAGTTTTTAGGATTTATTTTTCAATCGTTTAATTTGATTAATTATAAATCAGCATTAGAAAATGTTGCTTTACCACTTTATTACCAAAAAGTACCTCGCAAAGAAAGAAACGAAACGGCTATGAAATATTTAGCTAAGGTTGGTTTAGCTGATTGGGCTACACATTTACCAAGTGAACTTTCTGGTGGTCAAAAACAACGTATTGCCATTGCAAGAGCATTAGCTGCTCAACCTAAAGTACTGCTTGCCGATGAGCCAACAGGAGCTTTAGATTCAACAACTTCTTATGAGGTAATGCAGTTGATACAGGAAATTAATGATGAAGGTAAAACGATACTGGTTGTTACACATGAGGGCGATATTGCTAAAATGTGCAAAAGAATTGTTCAGCTAAAAGATGGTGTTATTATAGAAGATAAATTTGTTGAACAAGTTAGAGCTTCAGACCATGTTTAATCGAGATAGTTGGCAAGAAATATTTCAAACTATCTCAAAAAATAAATTGAGAACTTTTCTTTCAGGGTTTACTGTTGCTCTAGGAATATTCATTTTTGTTATACTTTTTGGTTTTGGTAACGGATTAAAAAATTCATTTCAAGAATTTTTTATGGACGATGCCACCAATATTTTTAGATTGTTTCCAGGTAGAACTACCATCCCTCACAATGGATTTAAAACGGGGCGATTTATTGAGTTTGATAATAATGATTTAGCAGAAATCCAGAAAACTTTCAACTACCAAATTCAATATACAACTCCTCGTATCACTAGAAATTATACCATTAAATTTAAAGGTAAATCTAATAATTATGGATTAAGAGCTGTAGCTCCAGGGCATCAAGCAGCTGAGAAAACTATCTTAATGAAAGGTAGGTATGTTAATAATGAGGATATAAAAAATAAAACAAAGTATGCTGTTATTGGTCGTTTGGTCGAGAAAGATTTGTTTGAGGGGAAAGACGCACTAGGACAGTTCATCGATATTGGAAAACGTTCGTTTAAAGTTGTTGGCGTTTTTCAAGATGATGGAGGTGATAATGAAGAAAGATATGTTTACATACCTTATACCACTAATCAGTTAATTGAGAAAAATACAGATAAGCTGGAGCAAATTATTGTAGCCTTTAAACCTGAAATTGGTTACGGTGGAGCAATGAATTTTGAAGAGGAATTGATGACCTTTATGAAGAAACGACACAATATTCATCCGAACGATCAAGGAGCAATTTATTTAAGAAATGTAGCTGATGATTTAGAGCAAAATCAACAATTTGGTAGTTTATTGCAAATGGTTGTAACATTTGTAGGACTAGGAACCTTAATAGCAGGAATTATTGGTATCAGTAATATTATGGTTTATGTAGTTAAAGAAAGAACCAAAGAATTAGGGATAAGAAAAGCAATAGGAGCTTCTCCTAGTTCTATAGTTTTAATCATATTACAAGAATCAATATTTATTACAACTGCGGCAGGTTATATTGGTTTGTTTTCAGGTATTATGTTATTGAGTTCTTTGGGTGATTCATTAGATGATTATTTTATTAAAAACCCATATATCAATACCGGAACTGCAATTTTTGCAACTGTAATTTTAATTGTATTTGGAGCTATTGCTGGATATGTACCAGCAAGAAGAGCAGCCAGAATAAAACCTATTGTAGCTTTAAGAGACGAATAATGTTAATATTTAATCGAGATACTTGGCAAGAAATATTTGGCTCTATTCAAAAGAATAAGTCAAGAACCATAATAACCGTGATTGGTGTGTTGTGGGGTATCTTTATTTATATTGTTTTATCAGGTGCTGCAAAAGGTTTGGATAATGGTTTTGAAGAGAAATTTGAAGACGTTGCAATGAATAGTATGTTTGCATGGGCTCAGCAAACTAGTGTTCCTTATGCTGGATTTAAAACAGGAAGACCTATTCAGCTAAAATTAAAAGATGTTCAGATTTTAAAAACTAGAATTCCGGAGATACAATATATAGCTCCTCGAATTGTGAAGGGAGCTTTTGG
>CAXBPN010000206.1:0-4721 GCA_963977515.1 uncultured Flavobacteriales bacterium | reverse complement strand
CCATAATCTTCAGCTGAAACTGTATTTTGAACTGTTCTATCAATTCCAAAAATCCAAAAAGGCTTAATTAGAAAATTAAGCAGCAGCAGTAATCCGAGATTAATGATAAACTTACGTTGCACAAAAATTGATTTTCAACAAAAGTAACTTATCTTATTCAATATTATTATTTTCGCTAAAAAATTAGCTTTTGAAGGTTGCTGTAAATACGAGATCACTAATTAAAGACAAGATTGATGGAATTGGTTTGGTAACTTACGAATCGTTTAAAAGAATTGTACTTACACACCCTAAAGTAACTTTTTATTTCATTTTTGATAGACCACCTCACTCCGATTATATTTTTGCAGATAATGTAAAGTCTGTTGTCCTTAAACCTCAAGCTAGGCATCCTCTACTCTATATTTTGTGGTATCAATTTTCATTAAAACGATGGTTAAAAAAAATAAAACCAGACATTTTTATTGGTACTGATGGTATGATACCATTAAATTCTAAAACTAAAACTTTAGCTGTTATACACGATTTAAACTTCGAGCATCATCCTGAACAATTGCCAAAAGCTTACCGAAATTACTATCAAAAATATTTCCCTCTTTTTGCAAAAAAGGCAACAAGAATAGCGGCTGTTTCAAATTATACCAAACAAGATATTGTAAAAACTTATTCAATAAACGAAAGTAAAATTGATGTTGTTTATAATGGAGTTGGAAAAGAATTCAACCCCATTTCAAAAGAGGAAATTTCAACTATAAAATCTAAATATTCGAGCGAAAACGATTTCTTTTTATTTATAGGTTCATTGCATCCTCGTAAAAATTTAGTGAGATTGTTCAAAGCTTTTAATCAGTTTAAACAAAAAACAAATTCCGATTTTAAATTGCTCATTGTCGGAAAAAAAATGTGGTGGCCAATAGAAATGGAAACACTTTTTAATGAACTTGAATTTAAAGATGATATTATTTTTAGTGGTAGAGTTGACCGAGAAGATTTATACAAAATTACTGCTTCAGCTTATGCTTTAACTTATGTCCCGATTTTTGAAGGTTTTGGAATTCCTTTAGTGGAAGCTATGAAAAGTGGGATACCTGTAATTACATCAAATGTAACTTCAATGCCCGAAGTGGTTGAAGATGCAGGTATTTTAGTTGACCCTTTTTCTGTAAACGATATTGCCGATGCTATGATAAGGATTGTAACTGATAAAAATTTGCATACAGCTCTCTCTGAAAAAAGTTTAATCCAAGCTGAAAAGTTCAATTGGGATAAAACTGGTGACGAACTATGGAAATCTATACTAAAAACAATGTAAATAATTTAAGGTTCAAGGTTTGAAGTTAAATAAACCTCAAACCCGAAACCTCAAACTTTAAACCAACATGCTTAAAAGTAAATTTCAAAATAAATTAATTGAAGCTGGTTGCGATGAAGCAGGTAGGGGTTGTTTAGCAGGTCCTGTTTATGCCGCTGCTGTTATCTTACCTAAAAACTACAAAAACAAATTACTCAACGATTCTAAACAACTTTCAGAATCAAAAAGAAATCAACTACGAATTGAAATTGAAAAAGATGCCATCGCTTTTGGAGTTGGAATTGTTGACAACAATGAAATTGATGAAATCAATATTTTAAATGCTTCTTTTTTAGCAATGCACCGTGCAGTTGATGTTTTAAAAATTAAACCAGAGCTTTTATTGATTGATGGGAACCGTTTTAAAACTTATCAAGAAATCCCTCATGAATGTATTGTAAAAGGTGATGGTAAATTTCTATCAATAGCTGCAGCTTCTGTATTAGCAAAAACCTATAGAGATGAATTTATGTTTGCTGCACACGAAAAGCATCCAGAATATGCATGGAATAAAAATAAAGGCTATCCAACGAAAGCGCATCGTGAAGCAATAAAAAAAGTAGGTACAACTAATTTACATCGAATAACTTTTCGATTATTACCCGAACAAATAGCGTTAGACTTATAACTTTCTAACTTTTTACTTTCCGACTTTACAACTTAGATACGTATATTTACGCTTCATTCAAAAAAGTGATAAATGAACTACCAAAATAGTTTAGAATTTGCCCGTCAACAAGACGAGCAAGACGAGTTAAGAAGCTACAGAGAAAAATTTTACATACCTGTAATTAATGGAAAAGAAACCATTTATTTTACTGGAAACTCATTGGGATTACAGCCTAAATCTACAAAAGACTACATTAATGTTGAACTAGAAGATTGGGCTAAATGGGGAGTTGAAGGTCATTTTAATGGAAGGAACCCTTGGTTTGCTTATCACGAAATGTTTGCTGAGCCTATTGCTAAAATTGTTGGAGCTTTACCTAAAGAAGTTGTAGTGATGAATAACCTAACCGTAAACTTAAATTTATTGTTGGTTTCATTTTACCGCCCTACTCCAACTCGTTATAAAATACTTTGTGAAGCAAAAGCATTTCCTTCTGATCAATATGCATTAGAAATGCAAGTTAGAAATGCAGGATTAAATCCTGATGAAGCAATTATTGAAATAGCTCCACGAGAAGGAGAGAAAATAATAAGACATGAAGATATTATTTCAGCAATTGAAGAAGCAGGAGATTCATTAGCTTGTGTGATGATTGGTGGAGTAAACTACTTTACTGGACAAGTTTTCGATATGAAAGCAATTACAGCAGCTGCTCACAAAGTTGGTGCAAACTGCGGTTTCGATTTAGCACATGGTGCTGGTAATATTGAATTAAAATTACACGAATGGGATATTGATTTTGCTTGTTGGTGTTCATACAAATATTTAAACTCTGGTCCTGGTGGAGTTTCTGGAGCTTTTATTCACGAACGTCATTGTGACAATACAGAACTACCTCGTTTTGCAGGTTGGTGGGGACACGATAAAGATTCGCGTTTTTTAATGGAAAAAGGTTTCCACCCAATGAAATCTGCTGAGGCATGGCAAATGAGTAATGCTCCAATCTTAACAATGGCAGCACACAAAGCTTCTGTAGATATTTTTGAAGAAGTTGGAATGGAAAAATTGTTAAAGAAACAAAAAGCATTATCTGGTTATTTAGAATTTATAGTTGATGATATCAACTCATCACTCAACACTCCAAACACATCACTTGAGATAATTACTCCAAGAAACTGGAAAGAACGTGGTTGTCAAGTTTCTGTTATTGCTCATGGCTATGGTAAAGATTTATTTAATGAATTAACAAACGAAGGTGTAATTTCTGATTGGAGAGAACCAAATGCCATAAGAATGGCGCCGGTTCCATTATATAATTCTTTCGAAGATGTTTATCGTTTTGGAGAAATATTAAAAAAAGCAATGTAAAATTCAAGGTTCAATGTTCGTGGTTTCAGGTTCTATTAACCCAAAACTTCAAACTTTAAACTTTAAACTCGAAACTCGAAACTTAACAAATGAAAACAGCAACAGTAGTAGGTGCAGGATTAGTAGGCTCACTTTGGGCAGTTTACTTAACAAAAGCAGGATATAAAGTACAATTATTCGAACGTAGAAGTGATATTCGTAAAGCAGAAATATCAGCAGGAAAATCTATCAATTTAGCACTTTCAACACGAGGGTGGAAGGCTTTAGATACGGTTGGTGTAGGTGATGAAATTAGAAAAATTGCAATACCAATGACGGGTAGAATTATGCATGACATGGAAAGTAACCTTACCTACCAACCTTATGGTAAAGAAGGTCAAGCTATTTATTCTGTTTCTAGAGGTGGAGTAAATGCCAGATTAATGGACATAGCTGAAAATACTGGTAATGCAGAAATTTTTTACAACGAAAAATGCATTGGTACCGATTTAGAAAACGGTATTGTTTACCTAGAAAATTTAGAAACAGGTAAAAAATGGGAAGTAAAGTCTGATGTTGTTTTTGCAACTGATGGAGCTTTTTCGGCAGTTCGATATACGGCAATGCAAAAGCTAGATCGTTTTAACTATAGCCAAAATTATATTGAAGATGGTTACCGCGAACTTTTATTACCAGCAAATGAAGATGGTTCTTACAAACTAGATAAAAATGCGTTGCATATTTGGCCGAGAGGTCGGTTTATGTTAATTGCATTGGCTAACGAAGATGGCTCTTTTACTTGTACATTATTTATGCCTTTTAATGGACCTAATTCGTTTGAAACCTTAACTTCTAAAGAAGCTGTAGATAATTTCTTTCAAACTACTTTTCCAGATTTTTATAACATGATGCCAACTATTGCTGATGCTTGGGAAGATCATCCTCTATCATCTTTAGCAATTGTAAGGTGTTACCCTTGGACGCATGGAAAAACTGCCTTAATGGGAGATGCTGCTCATGCAACAGTCCCTTTTTACGGACAAGGAATGAATTGTGGTTTTGAAGATTGTTCAGTAATGTGGGATTTAATGCAAAAACATAATGAAGATTGGGGTAAAGTTTTTGAAGAATATCAACAATTAAGAAAACCTGATGGCGATGGTGTTCAAGATTTATCGTTACATAACTATTATGTAATGCGTGATTTTGTTGGTGATCCTAAATTTTTATTGCAAAAGAAAATAGAAGCACATTTTTCTGAAAAACATCCAGACAAATGGCTACCATTATACAGCCAAGTAACATTTAGCCATATTCGTTATTCTGAAGCCTGGACAACCGGACAAAAACAAGATGCTATTATGAAAAACGTAATGGCACAATTTGATGACATTGAAAACGTTTGGAATAGTG
>CAXBPN010000205.1:0-4748 GCA_963977515.1 uncultured Flavobacteriales bacterium | reverse complement strand
TTCTAAAACAGATTCTTCGCTTCCTCTTGGGATAGCAGTTTCAGGTGCGATAACAAAATCGGTTGTAAGTGTAATTTTTTCTTTTGCTAAAGAAAGAATTCGATCAACTTGTTCGGCTTCACTCATTCCTCCAAATTTTTCGGTGTAAGGATCAATATTAGGTTGCACAATTACAACTTCAATAGGGTTTTGAGTTTCTGTATAATTATTAAAAATAATAAATGAAGTGACAATTGGAACTATAATTAACAATGCCGTAGAGCTAATTAATTTAAATTGATTTTTTATGGGTTCGCTAAGAATTACAATTTTTCGAATCAAATTAAAAACTAAAATGTTTACTAATAATACCCATAAAGTCCCACCAAAAACGCCTGTATATTCATACCATTGAATCATTTTTATATGGTTGGCAAATACATTTCCAAAACTTGACCAAGGATGAGATAGGTCCCAATTGTAGTGTAGCCATTCAAAACCAATCCAAAGAACAATAAGTGCAAAGTACCCTTTCGTAGAGCCAAGCTTTTTCTTTATGCTATGAAACCATAAAAATATGGTAGCCATAAATAATGAATTCAATACTTCTGCCATTATCATTCCAGCATCAGAAGCATACCAAATCCACCAGGTAGTAAAAGTGTTAAATGTTAAAAAAGCTAAGTAGGCGTAATAGAATAAAAACCGAGACTTAATTTTATTTTGGGTTATGGTATATTCAATATACAATAATGGAACAAGAGCAATAAAAAACAAAGAGGCTAAACTTCCCGTTTCGGGCCATGAAACGCCCATTAATAAACCAGTAAGAATAGCTAAGCCAGCTAATTTTAATTTTTGCATGCAACAAAGATAAAGTAAAATTGATGGAGTTTAAGGTTTGAAGTTAAATGTTGAATAAAATAACTTCTGACTTCCAACACCTCTAGCCTCTAATTTTTCTCCTCGCTTTTTCTTGAAGAATTAATGATAATTCTCGGCTTGTTTGCCCAGCAACTGAAGTGTTTTCTTGAGCTCTTCTAATTAAATAAGGAGTAACATCTTTCACTGGTCCATAAGGAACATATTTTGCAACATTAAAGTTTGCTGCAGATAAGTTCATACTAATATGATCGCTCATGCCTAATAATTGGGCAAAATAGATTCTCTCATCATCTATAGCAATGTTATGTTGATTCATCAATTCAATTAAATAAGTAGAACTTTCTTCGTTGTGTGTTCCGCAGCAAGTTGCAATTCGATTGATGTTTTCTACACACAATTTAAGAGCCAAATTAAAATCTTTGTCAGTACTTTTTTTGTCTTTTTGCATAGGGTCTTTGTACCCCATTTCTTGAGCTCTTTCTCTTTCTTTTTCGATGTAAGCACCACGTACTAACTTTATTCCAATAAAGAAATCTTCTTTTTCAGCAATCGATAATAATTTTTTTAAATATTCAATTCTATCCCAACGGTATAGCTGAGCTGTGTTATAAACAATAGCTTTTTCTTTATTAAATTTTCGCATCATTTCTAATGCTAAATCATCAATTACATCCTGTATCCATGTTTCTTCAGCATCAATAAAAACAGGAACATCAACATTATGAGCAGTTTCACAAATTGTATTAATTCTATTGGTTATTCGCTCAAACTCTTCTTTTTCTTGTGGAGTTAATTCTTTTTTAGCATTTATTTTTTCTAATAAAGCAAAACGACCAAAACCAGTTACTTTAAAAACTGAAAATGGAATTAAGGGGTTTGATTTTGCAACCTGTAAGGCTTTTAGTGCTTCTTTAACATTTGCATCAAAAACGGGTTCATCTTCCTTCCCTTCAACCGAATAGTCTAGAATAGTTTTAACATTTTTTGAGCCAAGGCTAATTATGGTTTTGTCACAATCCTCAATACTTTCTCCTCCACAAAATTGTCTAAAAATAGTTGCTTTAATGATAGGGATAGGAAACCAAAGCGGTAATAATACATCTAATACGGCTGGACCAATACTAATCAGCCAATTCCAACCTATAATTTTAAATAACCAGTAACTTGTATTTAAATCGGAAGTACTTTTTTGCTTAAAAGCTATTTCAGTATTATTGAAATTTACCATTTATGATTTTTTACCAAATTTAATATGCGAAAGTATAAGAAATTATGATTTTCCTCAACCTTAAAAGTGGTATTTTTACTAATAATTTTCACAATTTTGTTTTATGATTGAAAACCTACAAAAATTTACAACCACAAATACTGAAGTTTATGTTGGTAATGCAGTGTTTGATGTGTTAAACATTTCTTTAAATCCTTATGCTAGTCATAAAATATTTTTATTGGTGGACGAAAACACCTTACAACATTGTGCTTCATTATTAATATCAAATGTAGAATTATTACAAGGAGCAGAAATTATTGAAGTTGAGAGCGGAGAAGAAAACAAAACCATTGATATTTGTTATCAAATATGGAAAACCCTTTCGGAATATGAGGCAGATAGGAATTCATTATTAATAAATTTAGGTGGTGGAGTGATTACTGATATGGGTGGTTTTATTGCTTCAACTTATAAAAGAGGGATTGATTTTATAAATATTCCAACTACACTTTTGTCGCAAATTGATGCTTCGGTTGGAGGGAAAACCGGGGTAGATTTAGATGGGATGAAAAATATGATTGGCGTTTTTAATGAACCAAAAGGTGTATTTGTTTATCCTGATTTTTTAAAAACATTAGACAAAAGGCAAATACTTTCAGGTTATGCTGAAGCGTTAAAGCATGCTTTAATTAATGATAAAGCCTATTGGGAAGATTTGCAGTTTGGGATGTTGTCGGATGGAGAAGAGTGGAGCGAAATGATTTGTAAATCGATTCAAATTAAAAACGAAATTGTTTTAAAAGATCCCAAAGAAAAGAATGAAAGAAAACTGTTGAATTTTGGACATACGATTGGTCATGCAATAGAAACGTATTCATTTACGACTGATGATCCATTATTACATGGAGAAGCAATTGCTATTGGCATGATTGCTGAATCGTTTTTGTCACACCAAATTTTAGGGTTGCCAGAGGACGAATTAAAGGAAATTTCGGACACGATTTTAAGTTTTTACAAATTGAATAAAATAGACACCACTAAGGTGCATAACTTGTTGGAGCTGATGAAAAACGATAAGAAAAATAGCAATAATGAAATCAACTTTACTTTACTCAATAAAATTGGAGAAGGAAGTGTAAATCATTCGGCTGATTTTACTCAAATAATTGATGCCATAAATTACTATAACTCAGTTTTGTAAATGGCTATCACTTTATCTCATTCTACTAAAATAATTAAAGGAAGTATAGCCTTAACAGCTTCAAAAAGCATTAGCAATAGAGTGTTAATTATTAAGGCGTTGTGCGATAGCGATTTTAATATTTCAAATTTAGCTACAGCTAAAGATACCGTTACATTAAATAAATTATTATTTAATAATGATGAGCAAATTTTTGATGTCGGTCATGCTGGTACAGTAATGCGTTTTTTAACAGCTTACTTATCCTTAAAAGTTGGCGAATTTGATATTACTGGTTCTGAACGAATGCAACAACGACCAATAAGAGTATTGGTAGATGCTCTTCGAGAGTTAGAGGCTAAAATTGAGTATTTAAAAAATGAAGGTTATCCACCATTGAAAATTACTGGGGGATTAATTACGGGAAATAAAATTGAAATTGATGGAGGAGTGAGTAGTCAATACATTTCCGCTTTAATGTTGATTGCACCAAAAATTAAAGGTGGTTTAACAATTCAGTTTAAAAACGAGATAATTTCGAAACCATATATTAACATGACGCTTGAAATTATGAAAGGTTTTGGAGCGGATATAAATTGGGTTGATGAAACAATTGTTGTAAACGAATGCAATTATATAGCGAAAGATTTTATTGTAGAAGCCGATTGGAGTTCTGCTTCTTATTGGTACGGAATAGCTGCTTTAGCAAACGAAGTAGAAATTAACTTATACGGACTTTCAAAAAACAGCTTGCAAGGTGATGCTGTTGTGCAGGATATTTATAAAAATTTTGGAGTAAAAACGGAGTTTATTGAAAATGGAGTACGTTTAACAAAATCACTTCATCAGCCAATCACTTCATCATTTCATTTTGATTTCGAAAACTGTCCAGACATTGCCCAAACAGTTGCGGTAACTTGTGCTGCTTTAAATGTAGAAGCAAAGTTTACAGGCTTAAAAACCTTACGCATAAAAGAAACGGACAGAATTTTTGCATTACAACAAGAATTAACAAAATTGGGATTTACTGTTGAGGTAGGAGGGGATGATTTAATAATTATTCCGTCATTTCGAGCTGTCAACCTGAGCGGAGTCGAAGGTGAAGTAAAGCAATCTCCTTTTTCTCGTCTTTCCTGCGAAGGCAGGAATCTTTATGATTGGGATGGTAAATTTGTCGACACCTACGACGACCACCGAATGGCAATGGCTTTTGCACCATTAGCTTTACTGGCACCAATTACAATTAACGATGAAAATGTTGTGGTAAAGTCTTATCCCGATGTTTGGAGTGATTTGAAAAGTGTTGGGTTTGAGTGATTAAGTTTTTGTAGAGGAATTTTTTTAGCCTATTTAGTTTGATAGGTTTTGATTCTTTCGTTTCGTGATTTAACGAAGTTTATAACCCCTTTTTTATAAATCAAATAGTCGTCAATGTTAGAGTGTAAGCTTCCCCAAAAATAGTACAGTTTAAAAGTAGAAAAATATTAACTTTAA
>CAXBPN010000204.1:0-4753 GCA_963977515.1 uncultured Flavobacteriales bacterium | reverse complement strand
GCAACTTTTCCTTCTAATAATTTCATTTATTTATATTTAAAAGCCCCTCCTAACCTCCCAGAAGGGGAGGAACTTGGGTTTTATAAAATTATATTTTATATACTTAAAGCTCCCTCCCAAAGGGAGGGTTGGGGTGGGCTTTACGCGTTTACTTTCATTAACTCAGCCATCGCTGCACCTATGTCAGCAGGAGAATCAACTACGGTAATACCACATGCTCTCATTATTTTTTTCTTAGCTTGAGCAGTGTCATTTTCACCACCTACAATAGCACCAGCATGTCCCATTGTTCTACCGGCAGGAGCAGTTTCTCCAGCAATAAAACCAACCACAGGTTTAGTGCCATTAGCTTTAATCCATTCAGCAGCATTAGCTTCAAGGTTTCCACCTATCTCACCAATCATTACAATCCCTTCTGTTTCTGGGTCATTCATAAACAATTCAATTGCTTCTTGAGTAGTTGTTCCGATAATTGGGTCACCACCAATACCAATTGCAGTAGAAATACCTAATCCAGCTTTTACAACTTGGTCAGCAGCTTCGTAAGTTAAAGTACCTGATTTAGAAACAATACCAATATTTCCAGCTTTAAAAATAAAACCTGGCATAATACCAACTTTTGCTCCATCAGGAGTCATAACTCCAGGACAGTTAGGTCCGATTAAACGACAATCTTTATCTTTTAAATATTCTTTAACAGGAATCATATCTTTAACAGGAATACCTTCAGTAATACAGATAATTACTTTGATACCTGCATCAGCAGCTTCTAAAATTGCATCAGAAGCAAAAGCAGGAGGTACAAATAAAATGGAAACATCAGCACCAGTTTCTTTAACAGCATCTTCTACAGTGTTAAATACAGGTCTATCTAAGTGTTTTTGACCACCTTTACCAGGAGTTACACCACCAACTACATTTGTTCCATATTCAATCATTTGACCAGCATGGAAAGTTCCTTCTCCACCAGTAAAACCTTGAACGATAACTTTTGAATTTTTGTTTACTAATACACTCATTATATCTTAGTATTTTATTTATTTATAAGGTTTCCCAAAAGTAGAATTTTAAACCGAAAAACACAACGTGATTTTTAGATTAATTGTATAGGGTATTTATTTCCTTCCTCCTAACAATCGAAGCATGAATAGAAACAGGTTAATAAAGTCTAGGTACAGACTTAAAGCACCCATAATAGCAAGTTTATTAGTCATTTCATTTCCATACTCTTCACCACTTCCAATTCTTTTTAATTTTTGAACATCATAAGCGATTAATCCAGTAAAAATCAAAACGCCAATACTACTAATAATATACCCCATCATTTCACTTCTCATAAACATATTAACAACCATTGCTATAATAATTCCTATTACTCCCATCATTAAAATTGAACCAAATTTTGTTAAATCTGTTTTAGTGGTGTAGCCTAAAACAGCCATTACAGCAAAGGTTGCTGCAGTAATAAAAAAAGTAGTAAAGATTGAACTACCAGTATAAACCAAAAAGATGGTGCTTAAACTGATTCCCATTAGCAAAGAGTAAACTAGGAATAGAGCTAATAGTACAGTAGAAGAAAATTTTTGAAATCCGGCTGATATCAATAATACAAAACCAAAAGGAGCAAAGATTGCAATATAACCAAAAGCGTTCATTCCGCCTTCGGCATTAAATAACATTGAAACTAACTCCATATCAGTACCAAACCAATAAGCAATAGCTCCAGTTATTGCTAAAGCAGATGCCATGTATGCAAATACATTTGATAAAAATGATTTAGCGATAGTTTTTTCTCCCATAAAACCACTCTCGGTTCTTTGTATTGGGTCATTAAATAAATTGTTATTTTCCATTTTTTATAATTTTATTTTTCAGTTAATAGTCAATTCTCATACCTAACCTTAATCTTAGTCAGTTTGTCAGTATTTTATGACAATAATAACGACAATTAAATTTTTTCTGTCTAAAAAGGTGGAGTTGTCATTTGATATATTGGACTCCAACTTGTTGTCCTGCCATTGTCAAATGTCATATAAAATTGAAAATTATAAGTTGTATTATTGGCTGTACCATCTGGTTCAAAAATTGCCTTTCCATTATTAAAAGTTACAGTTCTATAAATGGGTGTTCCTATAGGTGTTCCAAACATAACTTTTTGGAAACTAGCATGTAACGAACTTATGTTGGTCCATTCTTGTTCAATACTATTTTCATTAAAAGATAAATATATCCATATGTCACTATTAGATGGATTGTCAGGCTCTGCATAAGAACTATCAACATTAATATAGTTAGGAACATCTTCTTCCCAGTTATTGTATTGCAAATCTTCTAAAGTGCTTTTTTTTGTACATCCAGTAACAATTAATAATAAAGCTAGAATAATTATATAATTTTTTTTCATCCTAATTAAATTTATAAGTTAATGATATTGAAGGCGACAATTTATTATTGTAGTTGTTTAACCCAAAAGAACTGAGAAGTACCTTTTCTTTATATTCAGGTTTCTTAAGTTTAAAACTTAGATATTCTAAAGTAGCACTGGCTAAAATTATAGCACCTCCAATTATTAAATTTTTATTATAGTTATCAATGTTTTTTTCATATTCTGCTTTATGAAAATTATATTCACTTTTATATTGTAGTACCAAGTCTTTATTAAACTCGTTTTCATATTTGTCTTTTGTTTGATTGGCTAAGTTAAGCTCTTCATTTATAGACTTTTTAATGGAAAAGGTATTGATTATCACACCTGTAATAATCATTGGTGGAACATATCGAGTTAAAATCATTTCAATATTATACATTCGCTTTTTTTTCTGATAAGCTTTATAATCTGTACTATATGATAATACTTCATGTAGCCTAGTTGTTTGATTTGGCTTAATGGTTATGTTTCTTTCTACATATTCTCGAGTAGGAGTCCACATTTTTATTGTGTAATTTCCTGTATCTAGAGAATAAGTTTCATGTGATTTTAAAAGGGTGTCATTTAACTTAATTACAGCGTCTTTTGGAAATACGCTTAAAAAGACAGAACCTTTCTCTTGTGCATAAACTAAAGTAGTTAGCAATAAAAAAAATAGTATAGATATAGCTTTTATATTGTTTATCATCTTTTGTAATTATAATTTATTATGACATTTTGTGAGAAATTAAAGAAATGAATTCTTTTCGAGTACTGTCTTTTTCAAAAGCACCAGTAAAAGATGATGTTGTAGTTGTTGAATTTTGTTTTTGAATTCCACGCATTTGCATACACATGTGTTTGGCTTCAATTACTACAGCAACTCCTTTTGGATTTAGCGTTTCTTGAATACAGTTCATGATTTGGTCGGTTAAACGTTCTTGAACTTGTAACCTACGAGCAAAAGCATCTACAACTCTTGGTATTTTACTTAACCCAACAATATGCCCGTTAGGAATATAAGCCACGTGAGCTTTCCCAAAAAATGGGAGCATGTGGTGTTCACACATTGAGTAAAGCTCTATATCTTTAACAATAACCATGTGGTCATGGTTTTCAGCGAACATTGCTCCTTTTAAAATTTCTGAAGGATCTAAATCGTAGCCATGCGTTAAATATTGCATTGCCTTTGCTACTCTTTCAGGAGTTTTTTCTAATCCTTCACGATTTACGTCTTCACCTAGTTCTGTAATAATATTTTCATAATGTTTGGCTAGCGAAATTATTTTTTCTTCGTTGTATTGCTCAACTTTTTCGTAACCATCCATATTATTTTCTTTCATCATCATTTTAAAATTATCCATAATATTCTATTGAATTATTTTCTGTTTCAACCACTTTAACACAATGTAATTGACATGCTAATTGGTTTACATCACTTTCTATTTCATTCCATATTGCGATAGCAATATTTTCAGCCGATGTAATTTTACCTTTCATAAAATCAACATCAAGATTAAGATTTTTGTGGTCTATTTTTTCGATTACTTTTTCTCTAACTATTTTACTTAACACTTTAAGATTCACTACGAATCCAGTCTCAGAGTTTATTTCTCCTTTTATGGTTACAAATAGCTGGTAGTTGTGTCCGTGCCAATTAGGGTTTGAACATTTACCAAATACTTCAAAGTTTTTTTCATCGCTCCATTCTTTTTTAAATAAGCGGTGGGCAGCATTAAACCGTTCTCTTCTTGTTAGGTAAATCATAAAAACAAATATAAGTTTATTGGCTAGATTTTTTCTGAGGAAGAACTATTTTTCTTAATACAATTAATATCACTATAAAAGTAGAGTAGATTATAAGGAAATCAGTAATAAAATTGATAAGTCCAAATGCTAGCATTAATCCTATTATTAGTAATTGCAAACCTAGTCCGTAAATTGAGACAAAAGTCATAAACCAATTTGGTAGCGATTTTATATTTTTTGCTTTAGCGTCCATTGAATAAATGATTTTATCAAAGCCACCATAAAAGATGATATAACAAACAAAAAGAATATTAACTAGTTGTTGATTTTCTCCATGCAGAGCTATAGGGAATGAAGACTCTTTAATACGACTGGTTGTATCACCTCCATCTGAATTGTTTCGAAGTATGGTGTAGTAATAATTGAAAACAGTGCCTTGTAATTGTATTGAAAAAAAGGCAGTTAGCATTAAAATAATTGAATTTTCGGTAACAAGATGTATGACATATAAAAACCCATAATTTAATACAAAATCTAAATTCGAATCTAAAAACCGACCAATGTAAGATGGTTTTTGTCTTAGTCGGGCTAGCTCTC
>CAXBPN010000203.1:0-4802 GCA_963977515.1 uncultured Flavobacteriales bacterium | reverse complement strand
TTATTCGAAATCATTTTTTTTAGTTGGTTAAAATTATCAGACCACCAAAGATTTTTATTAATTGGTTGACTCCTTTCAATAAATTCACCTTGAGAATGGATGAAAAATAAACTATCTAAAGAAACAGGTCCGCCCATATATACAGCAGCATTAAAAATAGGAAAACCTGCCAACACTTCATTTACAGTAAGATTTAAAGGCTGATTTAGTATAAAACCTAAACAACTTTCTTTACTGTATTCAGTTAAAAGAATTACAGATCTTTTAAAGTGAGGATCAGCCATAAAAGGTTCAGCAATTAATAATCGTCCTTGCTTTAATTTTAGCTTATTAAGAGATGAAATCGTATAATCTAAAGGGTTTACATCCATGGCTAGCATATTGAGTAATAAATTTAATTAAAATTAGATTAACATTGAAAAATACTTTCAATTAATTAGCTTTGTTAGTAGTATTACTCAAATTTGATGGAAGATTTACAGAATTATTTAAATAGCGTTAGAAGAGATTTTGCAAATAAATCGTTAACAAAAAAATCAGTTAACCAAAATCCTTTTTTACAATTTGAAACGTGGTTTGAAGAGGCTGTAAATTCTCAAATATTAGACCCTTACGCAATGTCTATTTCTACGGTAGATGTGGCAGGACAACCATCAACACGTATTGTTTATTTACGTTTTATAAGTGAAGAGGGATTGGTGTTTTATACCAATTACTCTAGTCATAAAGGAAATGACATTTTAACTAATAATAAAATAGCCATTAACTTCTTTTGGGGTGAATTGGAACGTCAAATTCGAGTGGAAGGAATAGTAACGAAGGTAAGCGAAGTAATGTCAGATGCTTATTTTGCCAAACGACCAAGAGAAAGTCAAATAGGAGCGTGGGCTTCAGAACAAAGTATAGAAATAAAAAACAGAGCAGAATTAGAAGAACGAGTAAGTTACTTTACTGATAAATTTAAAGACCAAGAAATTCCTCGTCCACCACATTGGGGAGGTTATATTGTTGCTCCTCATAAATTTGAATACTGGCAAGGTCGCCCAAGTCGTTTGCACGATAGGTTGATTTACACAAAAGATAATAATGACTGGAAAATAAGCAGGGTTGCACCTTGATTTAACGTCTTTGCTTTGTCATCCTGAGCGAAGTCGAAGGATTGACCCGCAATCTCACCAAATACATCTCGTGCTACTTCCGGAATGACGGTCAGCTCACACTTTCAATTCTTTCTGTATAAACACTCTTCACTTTATTAGCTAAACTAAAAACTCCAATAAGTAGTATGCTTAAAACAGGTAAGGTGTAACGTTCTTCTATACCTCGTTGAAAATAGCACAAGTAAAATACATAAATAAATGTAGCGATATACAATACATTTTCGAGTGGTGTATTTCGTTTAAACCAAATTAGATTCACAAACAAAGCCAAGAAGGATAGTCCGTGTAAACTGAAAAACAAGAACCTGAAAAACTCCATAATAACATTTCCTCTAAATGTACTTTGAAAAATACTCATAGATAAATTAGAGTGAAAAGCCATTACTTTAAAGACTTTTAAAGGAGAAACAATATAATACTGAACCCAAAACTCTTTTTTAAACTCACGAGTAAGTTGATTAAACTCTTCGATTACAATTTCTTCTTCGGGAATTTTATGAAGAGGCATAGCTAAACCTTGTTCGTAATAAGGTTTTTGAATTAATATTGCTTTTTGATAATTTTTAAAAACATTAGTTAAACGTTCTGTACCAAAATAATCAACTACATAATCTGGAAATGAATTTAGAACATTATTGATGTGAGTTATTGAAGTGTCGCCTTTTATTGCTGCTTGCCAAAAAGGGAGTGAATAGGAATGATACGCAGCTCCTTCAACTCCCCACGATTCGTTAAAATTCCAAAAAGCTGCTGATGGTGAACGATAGAGCGAATTGTTGTCTTGTTGGAAGATAGGATTCAGTCCAACAATTTTACCCGTTATGGTATAATTTCTAACTTGCCAAATCATCATAAAACTTGATGCAATTATTCCGAAAACAATTGCCTTTTTAAACCAATGAGCATAACTGTAATAAACAAAAACAGGAAGCAATAAACCAAAAACTCCTAAAACAGGGCGAACAATCAACAAATAAGCAAAAATTAAAGCTGCTACACCAAATAAAAAGTTTTGTTGTTTTTTAAAACGAGCGACATTGGCATAAACCAAAAAATGGATGTAAAAAATAAGCAGGGCAGGAGTAATGCCTTCTGTTAACGAATAATACAAGAACCCCATTGCAAAAGGAGTAATTCCATAAGTTGCAGCTACAACTAGTGCGATTTTCTCGTTATTTAAAAGCCGCATGCAAATTTTATACAAACAGAAAACGGATAAAGAAAATAAGAGAACTTGGAATATTTTTAACAATAATAAAGCATGAGTTTCACTCAGCAATAAACAGCAATAATAAAAAATACCATAACCAGGAGGTCGCTGAAAATAACTAACATTTCCGGGTATGTTTTCTTTCCAAACACCAGTTTTGTAATAGTTTTTAGCTGGACTTAAATAGCTCCAATCATCACTAGTCTTAACGGTTTGTCCCTCTTGTAATCTATCTTCAGAAAGTGTACTGATGTTTAACTCGTTAAAGAAAAAAGCACTTATCAATGACATTAAAACAATTAACCATATTGGCTTAATCCAACCCATTAAATTTGTTTGTTATCAATTAATATTTTGGTTTTAAGAATGCCTGCAACACTCAAACTATCAGTGATTCCCCCATTCATTACCATTTCGTAAGCATCATTGATATGGATTTTTTTTAAGGTCAAGACTTCATCTTCATCTGGCTCAGGTTCAAAATATTCAAGGTCTTTAACTACATAGACAATTCCAACTTCATCACTTACCGAATTACTTAAATGCATATCCAATAACTTACTCCAATTGTTCGCTTTAATACCTAATTCTTCTAGTAATTCTCGTTTAGCAGATTCAATCGGATCAATATTGTGTTTTCCACCTCCTTCACAAATTTCCCAACTAAATTGGTTTAATGGAAAACGATGCTGGCCAACTAACCACGTATTATTGTTCTCATCTAACGGAATGATACCAATAGCAATGTTTTTAAAATGAACCACGCCATATATTCCATCATTACCTGCAGCGTTTAATACTTTATGCTCAGTAACTTTTATCCAAGCATTATCATACTCTACATTGCTACTAATTGTTTTCCATGGATTTTTTTTAGAATCACTCATAAATTAGCTGCCAAATACTTTTTTCAACAAATCAGTAACTCTAGCCATTGGATTAGCTCTAATGTTTTTCTCTTCCTTTTCTATCATTAAAAATAAACCATCCATTGCTTTGGTTGTTACATAGTCTTCTAAATCAGGATTTTGATCATCTACAAAAGGTGTTTTATTGTAAGTGTTAATTATTGGATTCCAGTATTTAGTGACTTCAACTTGGTCAATTGCATTTTTAATGATTGGTTGAAATTTTACTTTTAATTCAGCTGATGTTTTGTCTTTTAAATATTGAGTTGCAGCATTTTCATTTCCTCTTAAAATAGCAAACCCATCACTAATAGACATTCCTTTAATTGCATTAATAAAAACTGGACCAGCTTCTTTTGCAGCAATTTCAGCAGCTCTATTTAAAGTCATCTCAAATTTTTCAACTTGACTTTCCATGCCCAAGGCAATTACTTTTTCTTTTACTTTTTGTGCTTCAGGAGGAAAAGGAATAAACAAAGCCGGATTTTTATAATATCCATCGACCTTAGATAGCAAACTGGTAGAATTGTTTGTTCCAACCGTTAATGCTTGCTTTAAACCGTTAATTACTTCTGTGTTAGTTAAAGCCGGAGTTGTTCCCGACATTCCGTTTACCTCTTCTAAAACTTGAGTCATTTCAGCACAAGCAAACAATAATGTACCTCCTAAAAGTATTGCAATTAATCTTTTCATCTGTTCTTTTTTGTTTTGCCCAAAAATAAGGTTTTCAAAAATGATTTTATTTTAAAGAAGATTCTAAAAATTAACATTTTAACTCCCCTCTAATAAGAGGGGGAAGGGGTGTGTTAACAAAAAAATAATTTTTAGAAATTTCTGTAATGTTTATCATTCTCCAAAAAATTAAATTTGCAGTATGATTTTAGATATTATTTCAATAGGAGATGAGCTGTTAATTGGTCAAACATTAAACACCAATGCGCATTGGATTGCAAAACAAATGGATGCAATTGGTTTTCGGGTTCGCGAACACATTTCAATTAGTGATAATAAGGAACACATTGTGAGTACTTTAGATAATTCCTTATTGAATGCTGATGTAGTTTTAATTACGGGCGGTTTAGGACCAACCAACGATGATTTAACCTTACCAGTACTTAATGAATATTTTGGTGGAGAATTGATTGTAAATCAAGATGTTTATAATGACATAGAGCAATTGGTAACTAGCCGCGGGTTTGATATGAATGAAAACAACAAACAACAAGCCTTGGTTTCTAGTAAGTGTAAAGCTATCCGAAATAAAAAAGGAACAGCGCCAGGTTTGTGGTTTGAAAAAGATAATAAAGTTGTTGTGTCAATGCCTGGCGTACCTTACGAAATGAAAGGAATGGTAGAGACAATTACACCTTGGTTAAAGGAAAAATATACTTTCCCTGAAATTGTACACCAAATGGTATTAACCAAAGGTTTGCCCGAATCGAAATTAGCAGAGTTACTAACCGATTGGGAAGCAAATTTACCTTCTGCTATTAAGCTTGCTTATTTACCGTCACCAGGAAGAGT
>CAXBPN010000202.1:0-4815 GCA_963977515.1 uncultured Flavobacteriales bacterium | reverse complement strand
TGAAATTCTAACTATAAACTCTTCGTTCTTCCTCCATCAACAGGAACATTAATTCCATTAATATAACTAGCTGCTGGAGAAGCTAAAAATGCCACTGCATTGGCAATTTCTTCTGGTTGAGCAATTCTTTTCAAAGGTACTTCATTAGCCATTTGATTTTGAATAGTCTCAATTGATTCTCCTGTTTTTTGTGCTTTATTTTCTATAATAGATTTTAATCTAACAGTATCTGTAGCTCCAGGCAAAACATTATTTACGGTTATACCAAATTGACCTAATTCATTCGCTAATGTTTTACTCCAATTCGCAACAGCTCCTCTTATTGTATTAGATACACCTAATCCATTTAAAGGTTGCTTTACAGATGTAGAAATAATATTAATAATTCTTCCATACCCCTCTTTTTTCATCCCTTCTTTTACTGCTTGAACAAGTATTTGGTTGCAAATTAAATGGTTAGAAAACGCTTGAGCAAACTCCTCTGGCTTTGCATCTTCAATTGAACCTCCTGCTGGCCCACCAGTATTATTAACTAAAATATGAAAAGACGTTTCATTGATTTCTATAAAATCTTCTAATACAATTTTAAGCTGTGGTGGAATTGAAAAATCAACAGCAATAAAATGATGTTCTTGACCTTTATCTTTATTTAGTTCATTTTTAACTTGCTTCAATTTTTCCTCGTTTCTTGCAACTAATAATATGTTTGCTCCCATCTCAGCCAACTCCATTGCAATTGCTTTCCCTATTCCTTGTGTACTACCACAAACAATAGCGTTCTTACCTGTTAAATCTAAATTCATCTTTTGTTTTTTAACTAATCAAATATTATCATTATAAATGCAATTAACAAAAAATCCCCAACAAATAAATGTTAGGGACTTTCTTTGTTTAACTAAAATTAAATTACTTTACAATCAATTTTTCTATCTGTACATTATTGTCTGCATTGAACTCTATAAAATAAAGCCCCGACGACAATATCTTTTCTTTATCGATACTTAAAGTATATTTTCCAGCACTAAATTTCGAATTGTTTACAATACTTGTTACCTCTTTTCCAAGTACATCTCTTATTATAATGTTTAAGTTGTTTACATTATTTTGTAAGTTAAATGATACTGATGCACTTTCATTCATAGGGTTAGGGTAAACTTTTAAATTATTTACTTGTTTTGTTTCTTTTACCCCTACAAGTCCTGTTATATTCAGGTTGTCTATATAAAAGTTGTTACCTCCATTATTTTTGAAGTAAAGTTTAAACCTCACATTAGTTTCATTTCCTAAAGAGCTTAAATCAACATCAGCGCTACTCCAATCAGCAATACTTGATGGAACAAAAGAAGAGTTTGTAGCTGCTGAAGTTACCATTGACGATCCTGCCTTAACCGCTTTAATCGTCCAAGTTCCTCCGCAATCAGTAGAGTAATAAATTATAAACTGATCATTCCCTCCTGATAATTTTTTAGCAAAAGCCCAATCATAAGTAATTTTAGGCGATGACATTGTTGTTAAATCATAAGATGGACTTACCACTTCAGTTATATCGCCTGCAGAATTAAAAAAGTTGTTTACCCTTAATGATCTTGCCCCAGTATAACTAGCGGATGTAGTTGTTTGCCAACCTTGTCCATTTTGAGTTTCTATTGTCCATTCATTACCAAAAACAGTAGTATTCTCAAATCCTTCCTCAAAAGGGATAAGATAATTGGCTGAAAGACTACTTACTGTAATAATGTTGTTTTTTACTTTAGGAGTTGCCCATCCAGCAGTCGTCCCTGGAGAATATGACACATCGTATATCCCTTCCAAATTATATGTTATAACTGGCAACTCTTGAGAGGATGTAGATGGTGTTCCTCCTGTAAAAGTCCAATCCCATAAAGTTGGTGTGGCATTGTATGTTCCAAAATCAGCAAAAGAAACTTGATCTCCTTCACAGATATACTCTTTTGAGTAAGTAAAATCTGCATCAATTGGAGTACAAATCGGACTTGGGTCATATGGGTCAGCAATTCCCGTAACTGCGAGGTTGCCTGAGTCCCATAATTGTGCAAGACCTGTGCTTGTACTTGTGCTGTTTAAAACAGCTAGCATTCTAGTTTTCTGATCTAAAGAAAACATATTTTGACAACTATTATAGCTCATAAAGTTTTCATATTGATCAACTACATCTCCACCATAAGGTGATCCTCCTGTATTATCATTGCTACAGGTGTTTAAAACTGGACAGCCAAAAGATGACTCAGAAGAAGGGGGCACATCACAACACCTGTCTCCAGTTGTTGCACAATTAGAGCCACAACCACTTTGAAAAGGGTGATAAAGGTTTAAGCAATGACCAACTTCATGAGTTAAAGTTCTGTCAGTTCCACCAAAATTTTGTTCTACAACAACAATACCATAGGTACTATTAATACCCGAAGAAGGGAATTGAGCATAACCTGCAACATAAGAACCATCTCCGTTATCTTGAATTTCATCAACAACCCAAACGTTGAAATATTTTTTACTGTCCCAATAGCTAAGAGCTTTTACAGCATCTCCACCATTAAAACTCAATGATGATTCTTTACGTACTATCCCCTCAGTACATTCTCCATTTGGATCTAAATGGGCTAATCTAAATTCTATTCCTATTGAAGTTGCGTATGGTTTAAATAAAGCTCTTGTCATTGATGTGTCTTCATTAAGTCTATTAAAATCTTTATTTAATCGTTCAATTTGAGCGTCAACTGTTGCTTTTGATACATATCCTTTCCCTCCATTATGAGTAATATTATGAATTACTACAGGGATGATTATTGTCGCTTTTTTAGCTGAGGCATTAAACTCATCTTTAAATTGCAAAATATAATCTTCAACATCTTGTTGTTGTTGGATGAGAGCAGGATTTTGTTGTTGTAATATCTCTGTTTGTTGGTCAGTATAGCACCATTTTTCAGATCGGTTTTGAGCGAATAAAAAAGAAGCCATTAAAAATCCGCCTATTAAAAGTAGTATAGTTTTTTTCATGATTTGATTAAAGTTTAGTGTAATCGTTAGTAATTACATTAAGAATGTAATTACTTCAAAAATATGAATTTATAATAAAAACTATTCTACTATTTGATTAACGGTACATTATTAGGGTAAATGGTGAATATATGACTATAAATCTCTTACCGAGCAAATCGTTTCTTGCTGTAATTCTTGCTCAGACAAGAAACGAATTATGTTATTTGCTGTTTCTTCAGCAGAAGCTAAATCTCCATTTTGCTTATATTCAATAAACCTATCTATATTAGAAAACCCTTCTTTACTTGCATTTCTAATTTGAGTTTGCATACCAGTATCAATAATGCCTGGGGCCAAACTTAACACTTTAAAATTGGTGTTATCAATTTTTATTTCTTCAGCAAAAACTTTACTAAACATATCTATTCCTGCTTTGGCTGAACAATAAGTACTCCAACCGTCAATTGCAGATTTGCCAGCTCCCGAACTAATATTTACTATTAACTTTTCGTTAGGTAAACTCTTGTATGCTGAAACGAAGTTGTTAGTTATGATTGATGGAGCAATTAAATTAATATTATAACAAGCTATTATCTGGTCGTTATTCATTGCTCCAACATGATTAATATCTCCTACTGTTCCTGCATTATTTACCAATATAACTTTTTCTGGATTTTGAAGTTCAGGAAACTGTATCTTTTTTAACGCTTCTAGGTTATTTAAATCAATTAATTTGTGATAATAATTTTTATGCGTTATCACATTATTACGTGAATAACCAAAAACAAAATTGTTTTCATCTTTTAAGAGTTTTTCAGTAATCGCTTTTCCTAAGCCTTTACTTGTTCCTGTAATAAAATAATAATTCATTGTTTTTTAGTTTAACGCATTTTGTAAATCAGCAACAAGATCTTCTGCATCTTCCACCCCTACACTTAATCGAATTAACGAGTCAACCACGCCTATTTTTTCTCTTTCTTCTTTAGGAATTGAGGCGTGGGTCATTGTTGCTGGATGACCTATTAAGGATTCTACTCCTCCTAAAGATTCTGCTAAAGCAAAAATTTGAACCTTTTTAACTACAGCATAAGCATCTTCCATCTTGTTTCCAATCAATGAAAAAGAAATCATACCTCCAAAGTCACGCATTTGTTTTTTGGCAATATCATGATTTGGGTGTGATTTAAGCCCTGGCCAATAAACTTTATCAACTTTTGGATGTTTTACTAACATCTCTGCTACTTTTTCGCCATTTTCACAATGACGTTGCACTCTTAAATGAAGTGTTTTAATTCCTCTTAACACTAAAAAAGAATCTTGAGGGCCACAAACTGCTCCACTGCTGTTTTGTATTCTATAAATTTCTTTAGCTATTTTCTCATCATTGCAAACCAAAGCTCCCATAACAACATCAGAATGCCCTCCTAAGTATTTAGTCGCAGAATGCATTACAATATCAGCACCTAAATCTAAAGGGGTTTGCAAGTATGGTGTTGCAAACGTATTGTCAACGGCCAACATAATATTGTTTGCTTTAGCAATTTTAGCAACAGCTTCAATATCAATAATGTTCATCATTGGGTTTGTTGGTGTTTCTACCCAAATTAATTTTGTGTTTGCATTAATTGTAGCCGTAATTTGGCTAACATCATCCATCGGTACAAAGTGAAATTTTATTCCATATTTCTCAAAAATGGTTTTAAAAATTCGGTAAGAACCGCCATATAAATCATCTGTTGAAATAACCTCATCTCCTGGGTTCAACATTTTAATCACACAATCAATTGCTGCTAAACCAGAGCCAAAACAAGCTCCAAA
>CAXBPN010000201.1:0-4869 GCA_963977515.1 uncultured Flavobacteriales bacterium | reverse complement strand
ATAAATATACCATTCACAACAAAAAGTAATTTTATTCGTAATATTATATACTGCTTTGGCATAGACTTTGCCAACTACCTAATAACCTATTAAATTAAAAACGATGAAAACAAAACATATCATATCAGCGATAGCGATAGCAGGGTTGTTTTCTGCTTTTAACACTCAACAACAAATAGTAGTTGGACAGACAACTGAAAAAACAGAGTTTAGAAAAATTGAAAGTGAAGCCTATAAACCTGGTGAAGTTTTAGAATATAGATTACACTATGGAGTAATTAATGCGGGAACTGCTAGATTAGAAGTTAACAAATTAGATAAGAAAATTGCTGGACGAGAAGTTTACCATGTAGTTGGTACAGGAAAATCTAAAGGTGCTTTTGATTGGTTTTTTAAAGTAAGAGACCGTTACGAAACCTTTATTGATAAAGATGGTGCTTTTCCTTGGATGTTTGTTCGAGACGTAAACGAAGGAGGGTATAAAATAAAACAGAACTATACTTTTGTTCAAAATCAAAAAAAGGTAATTACTCAAGATGGTAATGAATTTGAAGCACCAGAAGGAATTCAAGATATGTTGTCATCTTTTTATTACGCAAGAACTATCGATTTTAGTAATGCTAAAAAAGGAGAAGTTTTTACAATTTGGTCGTTTGTTGACGATGAAATATGGCCTTTAAAAATTAGATATGCAGGTAAAGAAGAGGTTGAGGTTAGTGGTGATAAATACCATGCTATGAAGTTCCACCCCGTAATTCAAACTGGACGTTTATTTAAAAGTGAAGATGATGTAAGTGTTTGGATTTCAGACGATGCAAACAAAATTCCATTATTGGCACAAGGAAAAGTTTTAGTTGGATCAGTAAAAATGGAATTAACAGGTTATAAAGGATTAGTTGCTCCAATTTCAAAAATTGACGATTAATAACAGTTATCTGTTCAAAACAATAGAAAAAATAAGGCGATGAAGCAATTCATCGCCTTATTTTTATGCCTTATTTAAAAAATGAAGATGGGGAAAAAAATTGCGGCGATTGTATTTGTATTAATTCTATTAATAGGAGGCTGTAGAATATATTTCAATGATTATTATTACGATTTAGAAACAGAGGAAGAATTAATAAGTTTAGAAGATACTATTCCTGAGCCTACTTTTGAGTATGGTATTCAAACGGATTCGTTTACAATTCATAAAGGGGTAATTCAGCCCAACGAATTTTTAGCAAATATTTTATTAAAGTATAAAATCCCTTATCCAGAAATTGATAAGTTGGTAAAAGAAGCAGAAGGCGTTTTTAATGTGAAAAATCTACATGTTGGGAAGAATTATACGATAATGTGCTCAAATGATTCTTTAGGCAAAGCTCAATGTTTTATTTATGAACCAAATGCGGTAGAATATGTGGTTTTCGACATGAGAGATTCGTTAAGAATTTATAAAGAACGAAGAGAAATTACAACAGAAATACGAACAACTTCAGGAGTTATTACCTCTTCTTTGTACAAAACCCTACAAGACGCAAAAGTAAGCCCTGTATTGGCTATAGAAATGGCTAATGTTTATGCTTGGTCTATTGATTTTTACCGTATTCAAGAAAACGATTGGTTTAAAGTAATGTATGAAGAAAAGTTTGTTGACGGACAATCAATAGGGATTGGTAAAGTATTGGCAGCAGAGTTTAACCACAGTGACAAAAATTACAATGCTTATTATTTTGAGCAAGACAGTATTGGTGATTATTTTGACTCCAAAGCAAACAGTTTAAGAAGAGCATTTTTAAAGTCGCCATTAGAGTTTGGACGATTAACTTCTGGGTTTACAATGAAACGTTTTCACCCTGTTCAAAAACGAAATAAACCACACTTGGGAACAGACTATGCTGCACCAAAAGGAACACCAATTTTAGCCACTGGAAATGGAGTTGTAATTGCATCAGCACATTCTGTTTACAATGGTAATTACGTTAAAATTAAACACAATAGCACTTACACTACTCAATATTTACACATGACTAAAAGAGCTGTAAATAACGGGCAAAGTGTTAAGCAAGGAGATGTAATTGGTTTTGTAGGAAGTACAGGTTTAGCAACAGGACCACATGTTTGTTATCGTTTTTGGAAAAATGGACAGCAGGTTAATCACTTAAATGAAGATTTTCCACCATCGGAACCGATAAAACCTGCGTTTAAAGCTCCTTTTGAACTTAAAAAAGCAGAATACGACAAGCAATTAGAAAAGGTAAAAGTGAAAGGATTGGTTTCTTAAACACTTCGTCATTCCTTACGAAGCGATAGCGTAGATAAGGAATAGGTTACTTAGCATTTTTATTTAATCTTTGGTTTATTTCATAATCTTCTATAGTTGTGAGTCTATAAGGGATTCTCTTTTTAACCTCATCTAATTTATCTTGAGCAAGGTCTTCATTATTCAATGACATCTCGTCAAAACTAAGACCATAATTATCGTATGAATATTGGTTTCTTTTATTGTAAATTCGATTATGTAAATTCACTCTAAAGTTTAAATATTCTGAAAACTTAGCATTATCAAAAAAGTCATAAACTAACACATAGTTAGAATTATTAGAAATAATTGAGTCAAATTTATGGAAGAACCATTCTGAACTCATTATCTCTCCGTTTAAATTAAATATATTCAGAGAATCAACCTTCACTTTAAATAGATTTTCTTTCTCAATAGAAAAAGGAGGTGGAGATGGAGGTAAGAATATACCTAACGAGTCATCAATATTTCCCATGAATTGGGGTAAATTAGTTTTAAAATAATTTAATTGTAATTGAGTACTATCTGTACTAAAAGTACATTTATTTTCGTCAATGACATATCTAACTCTTAAGTTATTACTCAACCTTAGTTCAAATTGAACATCTTTTAGATACTCATAAGGAACATCTTTATCTATGTACAAATTTATAATTCTTTCTTCCATACCATCTCTTGATTCATGAATTCTAGCGGAAGCTATTTGCCATACTTTAATCTCTCTATCATCCAAAATCACAGTACTATCAATGTAGTTTCTTTTGTCAATAAAAATATTGTGTTCATTATTTATATAATCAACGCCACAATAATCAATTTTCGGAAGAATAATTTTTCTTTTAGAACTTGAAATTATCAGTTCTGATATTATATGGTTGCTTCTTCTGATATACAAGTATTTTGTATTAGCTTGTATATTATTAATTATTAGAGTGTCTTTAGAATATTTGTACTTAAGCAGTATTTCATCTTCATCCCCTTGCATAGGATTAATTGGGTTAAGTATAATTTCATCTCCATTCAACTTAGCCTTATAATGAAATGTCCACCAAGAATGTTCAGAAAATAAACCATTTTCAATAACCAATACGCTTTGTAACTTATCTAAATCACTAGAAACCCATACACCATTCAGCTTGTCAGTAGAATGACCGCATCCAATAAAAATAATTCCAATTAGTAGTATGAAAAGTCTATTTATCATTTATTTTTTATAAAAGATTCCGGATAATTTTTCGTTCCCTTCGACAAGCTCAGGACAGGCTCTCAAAATTACTTCAACTTAGGATTGTTATGATGTCTCTCACTATCTCGTTTCGTTTTCTTTTCTAAATTTTTGTTTAGCGCATCAGTTAAATCAACACCTGTTTGGTTGGCTAGGCACATTAAAACAAACAATACATCTGCCATTTCTTCTCCTAAATCCTTGTTTTTATCGCTTTCTTTTTCCGATTGTTCACCATATCTACGAGCAATAATACGAGCAACTTCACCTACTTCTTCTGTAAGCATTGCCATATTGGTAAGCTCGTTAAAATAACGAACACCGTGTTCTTTTATCCAATTATCAACAGTTTGTTGTGCTTGTTCTAGTGTCATTTTTAAAACTTTAAGAGATGTGATTTTGAATTGTTTTTCCACCCCGCTTGGCTTTCATAATCTACAAAGTAAATCTTTAAATCAGCTTGACTTTCGTAATCAACAAAGTAGATTTTTTTATCCGCTTGGCTTTCATATTTTACAGCATACCAAAGCCCATCTTTTTTTGCTTGACTCTCATACTTTACATTAAATACTTTTAAATCGCATTGTGATTCGTATTTAACAATGTAAACTTTAATATCTGCTTGACTTTCGTATTTAACTTTAAATATTTTTTGAGCTTTTAACGCTGTATTTGAGCTAAGTATAAAACTAAAAATGATTGTAAATAATAGGATTAAGTTTTTCATAAAATTTTTAAATAAAGCTTTTTACACTTCGACAGGCTCAGTGTGACAAAAACGATTAATATCAACTTCCTTGTCAAGAGGAGTATTATTTAATAAGCAATTTACCAATTCTTGAGCAAAAAATGGAGCAAGCATTACTCCTTTTGTTCCTAAGCCATTAAAAATACCTAATTGTTTGTGTTTAGGATGGACTCCAATAAGAGGCCTTCTGTCAATAACGGTTGGTCTAACTCCAGCTTTATGTTCTATTATTTCTATTTTATCAGTAATAAATTTCCTTGCTTTTTTTAACAGTTCTTCTTTTCCTTTTTCTGATGTATTTTCGTTTAATTCATCCCAATTATAGGTAGCTCCCAATTTATAATTGTTGTCGTAAGGCAACACAAAAACACCTTTATTTATGGCTGCATCCAATTTTAGGTTTTTAAATTTTACCGTTAATACTTCGCCTTTGGTTAATTTAAATGGTAACCACTTAAAATAAGGATTGTAAATACTTTGATAACCTTCACAAAAAATAATTTGTTTGGCTTCATACCCATTCCAAACAATGCTATCTTCTTTAAACTCAATTTTGCTGTAATCGAAAGTTGAGCCTAAAAAGGAATTAGATTTTTTTAAAAATTCACGAAA
>CAXBPN010000200.1:0-4883 GCA_963977515.1 uncultured Flavobacteriales bacterium | reverse complement strand
GTATTTGTTTTCAATTTTTGAAATTAATTCTGAATAATCACTCATATATTTATTTTTTTAACAATGCTAATATAATATTCTTAAAATGAAGCTGACTTTTCTCATAAAAAATGATACTAAACTTGAATTTAATCTTATAAAATGAGAAATAAAAACATTAATTACATGGAATAATATTATTGCAATTGTGATAGATTATTTCATCTAACTCAAACATACTCGCTAGTGCTAATTGTGAATAATTTTGTGATGCATTTCTAAATCCAGCAGCTTCAGTTTGCCATAGGGTAGTAATTAATTCCAAATTACCTTTTTCAGGGTCAATTGCATTGATAGCATGTTTTACATTCCCTGCTCCTGCATGATAAACATGTAAAACTAACAAACGATACCAAATATCTGTAGGTTGATATTCAATATATCGTGCATCCAATATTTTATTTAATTCTGGAATACAAATGGTTTTAATCAACTTGGCTGCCCCCCAGGCACTTTTATCAAAATCTTTACGGTCATCAACAGATTTATTAACTGTTAAACCTAAGTTAATGGCTACATTTTTCATAATCTGAAAAGAACCATAAGCTCCTACTTGTGATTTCTGTAACTTATTAGGGCTCTCTATTAATAATATTGCTTGAGCATAAAAAGGGTCAACATTATTTTCTTTAAAAATAGCTATACCTCTTCCTATGCTCGGAATTACTTTTTTAAAGTCGTAAAAATCTCTTTTACCAGAAGTCATAAAAACTTTTGCTTCTGAGTCTAAACTGTAATGACTTCTAATACTATCTCTATATAAATCTTTTTGAATATCAGTTTGTTTATCCCAATCTTTAACTGCTATTTTTTTAATAATTTGACGAGTACTTGCAATGTTGATAACTGCAGAATCATCTCCCATCTGCATTAATGTTCTCCAAAAGTTCGGTTGAGGCAAATCATTCCATCGTTCAGCATAAAGCTGATCTGATGAAACAAAATTATAATTAATTGAATCGTTTAACCCTGTCACTTCAACTACATCTGTTTTTTCTGTAAATGGTTCAGAAAATGAAACAAACATTAATGATGTCAACACAATTATTATAAATATATACCTTTTCATACCACTAAGTAAACGACTTTATAGTGTCTTTGTTTCACAACACCCTATTCTTTATTAACATAGTTGTATTAATTACTTTAAATACACCTCTTTGGTTATAATTTTTACTGATTGAGAACTTGGCTCTATTATTCGGTTATTTTTTCGAGTATAAACTTCAATAAACTCTGCTCCGAACAACAAAATCATAGCTGAATAATATACCCATATTAACAATAAAACTAACGAACCGGCAGCACCGTAAGCTGTTCCAAAACTACTATTGCCTAAATAAAAACTAATTAAATATTTACCAACCATAAATAAAATAGTGGCTAAAAACGCTCCTTTTAAAACATCTTTTATTCCAACTTTTGCATCAGGTAAAAATTTATAAACTGTTGTAAATACAATAAATACGATAACTGAAAAACTTACAGACTCTAAAGCAACAACAACTGATGCACTTTTTTCGTCTAACAAATCAACTAAAAAGTCGTTAAAAACAACAACCAATGTATCTACAGAAAGAGATACCAACATTAAAAAACCTATTGTTACTATCATTGCTATTGATAATAATCTATTCAAAATAAATTTCAAAGCAATTCTTTTGGGCTTAGGACGCAAGCCCCATATCACATTTATACCATCTTGTATAGATGCAAAAACTGAAGTTGAACCATAAAGTAAAGTAGAAACTGCAATTGCAAATGCTACATAATTAAAATCAGCATTTTCAAGGTTATTAATTATGTCTTGTATTTGATTGGCAGAAGATTCTCCAACTAGTGTTCTAATTTGTTCATAGAGTTCTCCTTTAACCGTTTTTTCTCCAAAAACAGAACCTGCTATTAAGATAACTCCTATTAATATTCCAGGTAAGGAGAAAATGGTAAAGAAAGCAATTGACCCACTATAATTCAAAGAGTTATCAACTACAAACTTAACAATTAACTCTTCTACAAATCTGTAAAATTGTTTTAACTTTCCTTTCATAGTTCAAGGGTAGTAAATCTTATTAGTTTAAAATAGGATAATTATCAGCTAATCCTTTTTTACCAACATATACATATCGTTTTCTAATATTCGATAGCCTTGATTGTAGCAAAAGTAATACACATCACCTGTTTTAGTAGTATAAATACTGGTAAACAAACTAAAATCGAAACCTTTTGAATCTAATTTATTTTTAGATGTAGTGCCTTTTTTATGAGGATTTAATTCTTCTAATATCCGCCAGTTTTTACGGAGTTTATTATTCGTATTTCTAATTAAGTTTTTGCTGTCTTTATTTATTTTATTGTTGTAAGCATTACGGCAATAATCAGAGCAGAATTTTTTATCTGCTCTTCCAACAAAAGACTCTCCGCATTCTAAACAGGTTGGTTTGCTCATTTTTTGATATTTAAAAATATGTCTTCAAATATAAGAAATTTTATTCGTTTACAAACGACTACAAATATTTACAAACAACAACAAACGAAAACAAATAATTAACAACCGAATATAATTTTTCAGTCGGCTTTACTTTGCTTCATCAAATCTGAACAAATCAGGTTTACAAAATTTAAACTTTTATGTTATGAGCACATTAAAAAACAAAGTACAGTTAATTGGTAACTTAGGTAACACACCAGAAGTAATTAATTTAGAGTCGGGAAAAAAATTGGCTAAAATCTCTGTAGCAACCAACGAGACTTATAAAAATAGTAAAGGAGAAACTGTTAAAGATACACAATGGCACAACTGTGTGGCTTGGGGAAAAACTGCAGAAATCATTGAAAAATATTTGCAAAAAGGCAACGAAGTAGCAATTGAAGGTAAGTTGGTAAATAGAAGCTATGAAGATAAAAATGGTGATAAACGTTATATTACTGAAATTGTAATTAACGAATTATTGATGTTAGGTGGTAAAAATTAAACCTATTCTTATAAAAAAAATAGCTCCGAAAATTGGAGCTATTTTTTTATAATATATTAAGGCAATTCTTACAATGAAACGCCCGCAAACATTACTAACATTGCAAAAACAATTCCTGGAATCCAAAACAACAGTGTTAATAATAAATCAACCCAAAAATTAGCCGTAACAGTACCTTCATATAAGTAAACGGCCAATGGCGGAATAAATATTCCTAAAATAATTAAGACTACATCATCTACTTGCCTTGAATTTACAGTTACTTTATTAAAAGCATCATACATTTCTCCTGCTTTGTTGTTATAAACCAAAAAGTTTTCTTTAACAGTTCTATTGTATTTATTCCAATCTCGCATTTCTTTTTTTACAGATTTAATAGCTATTTTTTGTTCTTTTTTTGAAAATACAATTGGTTCAATGTTATTTTCAACAGCAGTTAACTCTACTGATTTATTAATCATTAAATCTTCTACTTGAACTTGTTTTACCGAGGCCAACTCAACATCTTCTACCTTGTCTTCATATTTAACTTTCTTTTCCTTAAAGTTTTTTAAATATTTCCGTTTAGAGAAAGAGCCCAAAACATCACTTTCAGAACTACACGATACTAAAAATAAACTGGCAACAAAAATTGCTACAGTTCCTAAAATCATTTTTTTCATAATCATTAAGGTTTTATACCAATTTGAAATCAAAAAGCCTGATAATTTCGTTATTTAGCAGAGTGGTCCGATGACTTTAGGTTAATTAAGACAGTCATCCGACCACTTGTAATTCAAAACACCTTTAGGGACTTTTGAAATTAAATTGGTATTATAAGTTTATTCAAACTTAATCTTCATAAATCAAAAAAATACAGACACTTCTTTTATCTTATCAACAAAAACAACTTAAAAAAATTTACTTTTGCCGCATTATGAGTTTAATAGAAGAAATCAACAAAAGAAGAACCTTTGGCATCATCTCCCACCCCGATGCTGGTAAAACAACATTAACGGAAAAATTACTGCTTTTTGGTGGTGCAATTCAATCTGCAGGTGCTGTAAAATCGAATAAGATTAAGAAAACTGCTACTTCCGATTTTATGGAAATAGAAAAACAGAGAGGGATTTCTGTTGCTACTTCGGTAATGGCTTTTAATTATAAAGACACTAAAATAAACATATTAGATACGCCTGGACATAAGGATTTTGCAGAAGATACTTATAGAACTTTAACCGCAGTTGACAGTGTTATTTTAGTTATCGATTGTGCTAATGGTGTTGAGGCTCAAACAAAAAAATTAATGGAAGTTTGTAGAATGCGTAACACTCCTGTCATTGTATTCATCAATAAAATGGATCGTGAAGGTCGTGACCCATTCGATTTGCTAGATGAAATTGAAGATATTTTAAAAATAAAGGTGCGTCCATTGAGTTGGCCAATTGGTATTGGTGCTACTTTTAAAGGAGTTTATAACATGTTCGAAAAACATTTAAACCTTTTTGATGCCAATAAAACAAAATTAGCAAGAGATATTGTTTCGATATCAGACTTAAATGATGAGGCTTTAGATGAACAAATTGGCGAAAACCCAGCTAGCCGATTAAGAGAAGATATAGAATTAATTGAAGGTGTTTATGATGAGTTTAATGAACAACAATATTTAGATGGGACGTTAGCTCCTGTATTTTTTGGGAGTGCTTTAAATAATTTTGGTGTTCAAGAATTATTAGATGCTTTTATTAAAATTGCTCCTTTCCCAAAAAGTAGAACTACAGATGTGAGAGAAATTGCTCCAACTGAAGATAAGTTTTCTGGTTTTGTGTTTAAGATACATGCCAACCTAGACCCTAATCACAGAGATAGAATAGCATTTTTACGTATTTGTTC
>CAXBPN010000199.1:0-4911 GCA_963977515.1 uncultured Flavobacteriales bacterium | reverse complement strand
TCACCTTTTTTAAGTGCTTTAGTAGCTGAACCAGTAATAGTTTCTAATGCAGTTTTTGCATCAGCTTTTGATAATTTTGCATTTTTTGCAATTGCGTCAATTAATTCTGCTTTGTTCATTTTGTTATAATTTTAGGTTAAACAATGATTTTTATCTATTAATCTATAACAAATATAGACGAATTCTATTTTTAAGCAACTTTTAGCGTAAAAAAAACCTTGATTTGTTGATAAATCAAGGTTTTTGTTGATAAGCTTGCCCTATTATCTAAATAATTGATTATTAATACTTAATAGTCTTGAGCATTTTTATCTTCAAATATTCTATCTTTTCCTAAGAATTCAGGAGCTTGAACAGATACAATTTTTAAAGGATTAGTTGAGGTAACTTTAACTGAGTGAAATGTATTTTCTGGGATTGTAAAGTGATCGCCTTGTTGAATGTCAAACTTTTTCTTCCCAACAGTCATTTCTCCTTCACCATCTAAAACAATAATAGATTCAGTATGTTTTAAATGTTTGTGAGATTTTACATCTTTCTTTACCCAAATAACAAAATAAGAAGCTTTTGCATCTGAATATAAATCTTTCACTAAAATATTATCATATTCTTTCTCTGGGTTAATTTCTTTCAAATTTGTTTTTCCTTCATTTTGGCTAAATGATAGTGAAGCTAGAAAAATTAGTATTGCTGATAGTATAAATTTCATGGATTACATTTTTGAGTTTATATAGTTTATTGTTTCTTGTTCAATTTGAACAGTTTTAAGGTAAATTTCTTCTCCTTTTTTTAAGATGTTCTCAGCAAAAGTTCTGTCTTTAATATCTTTAGCATTTATTTTAACATTAAAATAAGCTCCAGTAACAGCTGCTTTTGCACAAAGTATTCCTACACCTGCATCAGATAATGAAGTTTGCATCCCATCTTTTAACATAGCTTGCATCACTTCCATCGATTGGAAAGCAGTTTCCATTACTTGAAAAGGAACTTCTGTTGCATATTTTGTAGCATTTTCTATTGCTTGAGCTCTTAAATTTTTCTCTTCTTCAGAACTTTTCGGCATTCTAAATCCGTCAATAATTTTATTAAAAGCGTTTGTGTCTTCATCTACCAAAAACATTAGTTTGTTTTTATATACTTGACCTTTCACTGACCATTTAGAGAATTCCTCCCATCTATCATCCCAACCAGCTTTATGACCTGATAGGTTTGCAACCATAGTTCCTAAAGCAACACCTAAAGAACCAACATAAGCAGAAATAGAACCACCGCCAGGAGCCATAGATTCACCTGCTGTTTCATCAGCAAAATCAGTAAGTGTTAAATCCACTAACTTTTTTGTTGATTTATCTTCTAGTAGGTATTCAATTATTTTTTCTTCTGGATTAAAAGGTTTTAACTCATCTAGCCCTAAAGATTTAATTGCAATTTTAATTTTTTCACTTTCAGAACAACCTAAAGAACGTTGTTGTTTTACTAAAAAATAATCAGCAGCATCAAGCATAGCTTGTAGAGGAATTAATCCGATTAATTCAGAACCAGTAACTCTAAGTCCTCTTTTTGTTGCAGCTTTACATGTTTCGTCAAAAGCAACGTGCATTGAGGTGATACTAATATTTGTTAGATTGTATGAAATTTGAGCAATTCCATACTCATCAATAAACCAACCAATACCTTTAACGGCTTTTAGTTTTCCTGGAACTCTAATTGGTTTACCGTTTTGGTCTAAAACTGGTTTTCCATTTTCCATTTTATTTCTACCCGCTTCTCTAATGTCGAAAGCAATTGCATTTGCTCGTCTAGTAGAAGTAGAGTTTAAATTAATATTATAAGCAATTAAAAAATCACGAGCACTAACGGCTGTAACCCCAGTAGTTTTAACTTTAGCATTAAATTCTGCTGGACCAAAATCTGGTTTCCATTCTGGGTTAGCTAATTTTTCTTTTAAGCCTTCATATTCTCCTGAACGACAATTGGCTAAATTTTTACGTTTTGGCTCTTGAGCTGCATTTTCATAACAATAAACAGGAATAGCTAGTTCCTCACCAACTCTCTTGGCTAATTTATGAGCATATTTAACCGTTTCTTCCATTGTTATTCCTGAAATAGGAACAAGAGGGCAAACATCAGTAGCACCAAATCGTGGGTGCTCTCCAGCGTGTTTGCTCATATCGATAAGTTCAGAAGCTTTTTTGATTAAACGAAAGGCTGCTTCAATTACATTTTCTGGCTCCCCAACAAATGTAATTACGGTTCTATTAGTAGCTTTTCCTGGATCAACATCCAATAACTTAACACCTTCAACAGTTTCAACTACGTCAGTAATTAATTTTATTTTAACTGAATCTCTACCCTCACTTATATTAGGTACACATTCTATTAATTGTTTGTTCATTATAATTTTGTTTTATGTATGGTAACAAAACTAATATTTGAAAACAAAAACGAAGAGGGAAAAGAAATAGAGTTATTAACTATTTGCTTTTAGTATTGAAATCCTAAAGTGAAAAATTATTTGATTGTCTTTTCTTGAAAAGCACTAACAAATAAGATATTACCAACATCTGGGTATTTATTGAATATCACATCACTTTCAGTTTCAATGTTATCTGAGTCATATCCCACAATTGTTAAATCTGCATCAGCTGATTTTTTATTGATAATCATATCAATTTTTTCTTCTTTTAATTGAGGAATTAATTGGATGTTGGAAGGAGATATAGGTAATCTTCCAGTACTTATCAACTCTAATAATTTTGACTCAGTAGCTGCTTTTTCGTTTGGTGGATAGGTAGAGAAAATATTAATTACCCCTTTTTTCCATTCGGGATGCCCAAGCATAATATAGCTTAATAAAATCATCAAATTAGCATTTTGAAAATCTCTAGGGCGTATCCAAATATGGATATTCTGTTTATAACCAAACCCCTTTATAGTTGAACGTAAAATGCAAACATCAAATTCAGTAGCTCTTAGTAGTTGATAGTTTTGAATGGCATCATTTAAACTCTCTTTACTATCATTAGTAAACTCAAACAAAATCATGTTATTCCCTTTTCCGCTTACGCCAGAAAGTTGTATAACTTGTGCTATTGCAGAGGTGTATGATGGACTTATAATTGTATCTAAATAAACTTTACTCTTAACGCCTTCATTAAAGGTAAGTAAGCGTTTCATTACTTTTTTAGATTCTTGATAAGTTTCTTTTGATAAAAAACCATCAATAAAATGGATATAAGTTCCAAAACCATATTTGTGAGACAACCATCTCAATAAATCATAAGCAGACTGACGTTTAAAAGAATCTTTAGAAACACATATTATAAAAGGTCTCCATTCAATATCATCGGTTTCGGTGTCTTTCTTTTGAATGAAAATTTGAAACTGGCGACTTAATTGAAAAAGAACACCTTTAAATAATTTTTGAATTCCTTTTTTGTCTTTATTAATACTACTTACCCAAATGTAAATTAGCACCATTAAAATTGTGGAGATAAGAGCATAGGTAAAATCCATCTTAAACATTAGCCAAAAACTAAATACAGCACCTAATAAGGATAAATACCATTTAGATTTAAAGGTTGGACGATATGATGGATCGGCAGCAAATTGCTCTAAAAATGAGATTAGACATATAATACCATAAGTAACCATAAAGAACATTGATATGATTCCTGCAACAGTATTAATGTCTCCTAAAATTATAAAAATGAAGCCGATTATACAGGTAATAACTAACGAATTAAAAGGCTCTCCATCTTTAGCTCTACCTTTAGAGAACCAACTGTTTAATTTGCCAGGGAAAATTAAATCTACTCCTAAAGCTTGTAAAGTTCTAGGTGCAATCATAATAGAGCCTAATGCAGAAGAAATTGCAGCACAACCTAACCCTATTGGAATGATTGGTCCCCAAATAGCGATACTACTCATTACCATTTGATCGTTAGCCAAATCATCAATGTCGGCAGATAAAAAAAGTTTTAAAGCAACAGCTACATAAACAACAATACCAACAACAGTTGCCCATATAGTTCCGTTTGGAATTGATTTTTTAGGATCTTTTAAATCTCCTGATAAGCCAAGACCAGCTGCAATGCCAGTAAAAGCAGGAAAAATAATTGTAAATACTTTGAAAAAATCATCAGGGTTTTTTACGGTTTTATAAATATCCATTCCATTTGGGCTGGTTGATTCTCCCATAAAGAACATAGCTAAAGAAATAGCCAAAATAAATACAACTCCATAAAGTGCTTTAACTCCAATATTAGCACCTTTGGATAACATTAGTAGCGTTAATAATCCCATAATTATACATCCAACAATTCGTTTGTCGATATAAATTCCTTGTTGAGTATATACCCACCATCTAAGGGGTTCTAAAGCTTCTACAAAAGCAATAACATAAAAAGCAATACTAATGGCTTGTGATAAAAATAATGCGATACCAATTGCTGCACCAATGTTTAATCCAAAAGAACGAGAAATCATATAATAAGCTCCTCCACCTTCTACTTTTTGGTTGGTTGCAATTTCTGCAACAGCCATAGCAGTAGGGATAGTAACTAAATGACCAATAAAAATTATAGCTAAAGCCCCCATGAACCCCACATGACCAACAGCATACCCAAAACGTAAAAATAGAATAGCTCCTAAAATTGTTGAAATTGCTGTCATGAATACCGGTAGGGTACCCATAGTTCTGGTTGTATGGATGTTATTACTCATTGCAACAAATATAACTAAATGAGGTTTAAAATAAATTAAATTTTTTTATTAAATTATTTCATAATGTAAAAAGTATATATATATTTGCAGCCGCTTAAAACACACCTATCGGGGTGTAGCGTAGCCCGGTTATCGCGCCTCGTTTGGGACGAGGAGGTCGCAGGTTCGAATCCTGCCACCCCGACT
>CAXBPN010000198.1:0-4913 GCA_963977515.1 uncultured Flavobacteriales bacterium | reverse complement strand
ACAATTTTGGAGATATTTTCAGATTTGAGGTTGTCTTTTAACGCATTATAATTTTTGTTTGGGTTTAGTAAATTGTTTTTAACAATAAGTTTTTCAACAGCTTGTTTTAATCGGTCAATTTCTATAGGCTTTAGTAGGTAATCGACAGCCGAAATTTCAAAAGCTTTAATGGCATATTTATCATAAGCGGTGACAAAAATAATTTCAAAATTTACATTTTCAAAAAATGAAACCAATTCATATCCAGCATAGTTAGGCATTTCAATGTCTAAAAAAACAACATCTGGTTGATGTTCTTTAATTGCATCAACTGCACTTAAAACATTGGTACAGGTTTGTATGATTTCAATTTGAGGACAAAAACGAGTTAATAAATTAGTTAACACATTTCTTGCACTTTCTTCATCATCAACTAAAATTGCTTTAAATTTTATTCCCATACTCCAAAGATATGAAGCAAAATTGGAGATTGGTATTTATTTTTAGGAACAGCTATTATTATTCAGCAACGACTATAATTTATGCTATTAATAATTTTTAGAAAAGGGCATGTTGATAACGACTTTTGTGCCAGCTGGTACTCCCTTATCTTCTAAATCAACATAAAATACTCCTAAACCTTGTTGGTAATGTTTTTTCATAATTTCAAACCTTATTTTAGTTGCGTTTACTGAAAATGATTGATAATTTTTCTGTTGACGGTCTTTTATTTCTTGCCCTTTTTTTCTTCCAACACCATTATCTAAAACAGTACAATGAAGAGTTTCGTTAAGATTAAACGATATTTCAAGCTTTTTTAAACCTTCTTTATGTAGTAAACCATGCTTTATTGCATTTTCAACAAATGGTTGAATAAGCATTGGTGGAACTTTAATATCTTCGGCATTATTTATTTGTATCGTAAATTCAAAATCAGCTTTAAATCGAAGTTTTTCTAACTCTAAATAGGTTTCTAATAATTCAATTTCTTCTTCAATATCAATAAATTCTTTGTCAGAGAAGTTCAACGTTTGGCGAACCAATTTTGAAAATTTAATGATATAATTATAAGAGTTATCGATATCTCCTTTTAGTATTAAATCTTGAATTGAGGTAATTGCATTAAAAATAAAATGAGGATTCATTTGTGATTGAATAGCAATTAATTTAGAGGCATTTAATTCGTTTTGTAATTCAATTTTTCGGCGTTGTTTTTTTAATTCATATCGATAGACTATTACTGTTGCTCCAATAAAAAGGAAAACCAAAATAGTATAAAACCACCATGTTTTCCATAATGGAGAGTTAATTATAAAGTGGTAAGAAATAGGCACGCTTTCTATCCCATTTTCATTTATTGATTTAACTGTGAATGTATAATCTCCCGGCTGTAAGGAAAGAAACTCTACTGAATTAGTATTAAAACTTTTATACTGCCATTTGTCTGTGTAATCATTTATTTTGTAGGCATATTTTAATAGCCCTTGATGATGATAACTTGTTGTTAAAAAGCTAATTTCAATTTTATTTTCATCATAATTAAAGTGACTAGTTTTATTTATATCAAAGTTTAGAGGCTTTTTATTTACTAGTATTTTATCAATTATAATATTCGGAGGTGTTAAGTTTTTATCAATTTCATTGTAATTAAAAAATTGAATGCCTTTATTAGTGATAACCCAAACAATATCATTTTGAATTGTAAAGTCAGTTATTCTATTGGTAAATAGACCACTTGTTTTGTTAAAAAATAAAGATTCACTAGTCTGTAAATTTAGAACTTGAATTCCATTTTCATGAGAAATAAATAGTTGATTTTTGTAAGCTATTATTTTATAAATAACATCAGATGTTAATTTATTTTTGGTTGATAATTGTTGTACTATTTTCCCATTTTTAAATTTATATATACCCTGATCTTTTGTCGCAATCCAAATAGAATTGTTGTGTTCAATTACACTTGTAGAAAAGATATTATTGAAAATTTCAGGTTCTTTCGTTTTTGAAAAAATCATTAACCCTTTTAATGTGCTCAGCCATATTTTGTGCTCAGATTTTTGATAAAAAACGGAATAAGTTCTTCCAATATTATTAGGAATTTTAAAATCAGTAGGAATTATTTTGTTTTTTTGTTGGTTATAAAAAAATAAATTTTGATTCGTTGCTAAAAGTATTACGGAGTCATTTATGTAGTCTATTTCTTTTAAGGATCCTACCTCAGTAAATGGTGTTTTTTTTTTGCTAGTTAAATTAAAAATGTAGGGTAAATTAGAGCCATTAAATATTAAATTTTCTTTTTTCTGATCAAGTTTTAAGACATTAATTTTGGTTTCATTTTTATAGATTAACGAGAAATGATTGTCTTTATATTCATAAATTTTTCCACTTTGAGTTGATGCCCAAATTTTATCGTCTGTAGAAATTATTTTGGTAAATACTTCATCTTCAATATCGGTTTTGTTTCTGAAGCTTAATGTTTTTGTGTTGGGTATAAATAAAATACCTTTTCCTAAGGTTGCCAGCCATAAATTATTTTCAGCATCTTGTAGGTAAGATGAAATATAAAATTTATTAAATAATAATCTTTTATGAAAAGGCTTTTCTTTATTAATATTTAGAGCCACAACATTACCTTTTCTAGTTGTTTGCCACAAGGTTGAGTCAGGCGATAAATAACATACATTTGAGTATTGTTGAGTAATAGATTTAGTTAAATTGAAATTTCTAAAAATGGTTGTGTCTTCAATAATGTCATAATAATTAAAATTATCTCTTTCTTTTATAATTGTGTAACCAACATCGTTTTGTAGAATATATTTAGGACTTTGATTAGGGGTATTAAATTTTAATAAACTATTATTTTTAAGAGAATCGATAATTTCTATTTCAAACTTATTATCAACTTTTTTACTAAAATAAATTTTAGACCCACTTCTCTTAACTGAACTTATAAATAAAGAGTTATTCCGATTAAAATAATGATGATTTTTTTTTGATTTATCAACCCAAAAAGGATTAGAACCAGCTATAATGAGGTTATTGTTGTGATCAAAACAGAGTTCGTAAAAACTAGATAATAATGAGTCAGGAATTTGATAAAACACTTGAATACTGTCGTGGTCAATTTTTAAGACTTGACCACTTAAATTAAAACAATAGATTTCCCCAAAATTATCTTTTGTAAACCCAAATACTGATTTTGCTTTTAAATTTTGATGAGTATATTTTTTAAAAACATAACCATCATATTTGTAAAGTCCGTTTTCTGTTCCTAGCCAAATAAAGTTGTTTTTGTCTTGTGCTAAAGTGTAGATGTCTAGATCAGCTAATTCATCTTCTCCAATTATAGAATAAGAAGGTTCTTGACCATAAGAGGATATAGTCGAAAATAATGTTACGATTAAAATGACAAGAAATTTAAAAGATATTTTTCTTAAAATCATTAATTAGAAATACTTTATCTTTACAAAGATAACGGCAAATTTATGGCAATATACGAATTCAACAGATTTAAACCTGTAATACACGAATCAGCTTTTATTCATCCACAAGCAGCAGTAACAGGAAATGTTATTATTGGTAAAGACGTTTATGTTGGACCTGGAGCTGCAATTCGTGGAGATTGGGGTAAAATAATAATTGAAGATGGTTGTAATGTACAAGAAAATTGTACGATACACATGTTTCCTGGAACTACAACAATACTCAAAAAAGGAGCTCATATTGGGCATGGTGCAATTATTCATGGAGGTATAATTGGCGAAAACTGTTTAATAGGGATGAATAGTGTGGTAATGGATAATGTTTTGATGGGAGATGAGTCGATAGTTGGAGCACTAACTTTTGTTCCTGCAAAAATGGAAATTCCTAGACGTAGTTTATTAGTAGGCAACCCTGCTAAAATTATTAAACAAGTAAGTGATGAAATGATAGCATGGAAAACAAAAGGAACACAATTATATCAAGCTTTGCCTAAAGAGTGTTTTGAAGGACTTAAAGAATGTGAGCCTCTGAGAGAAGTAGAACCGAATCGTCCAAAACAAGAATCAATGTACACAACATGGAATACAATAAAAGAATGAAAAAATTTATTTCAACAATAATTCTAATACTATTGACTTTTCCTGCGGTTTTTGCAACAAATGGAAATGATGTAATTGGTGCTCGTTCACTTGCTTTAGGAGGTTTTTCTACTACGTTGTCAGATGTTTGGTCAACAAACAATAATCAAGCAGGGTTAGGTTTTTTAACAGATGTTTCGGGAGGTATTTCTTATGAAAGTAGATTCCTATTAAAAGAAACAGCATATAAATCAGGAGCATTTGCTTTGCCAACTAAATTAGGAGCCTTTGGGTTGTCAGTTACTTCTTTTGGCTATTCAGCTTATAATGAAACAAAAGCAGGATTGTCTTATGGGCAAAAGTTGAACGAAAAAATAGCATTAGGTGTTCAGTTAAATTATGTAAATATAAAGTTAGAACAAGATTATGGACAAAAATCTGCATTAACTGGAGCAATAGGTTTAATTATGAATTTATCTAAAGAAATTGCAGTAGGTGTTCATGTCTATAATCCAACTCGAACAAAATTTGCAGATTATAACAATGAAAGATTGTCAACCATTATGAAATTAGGATTGGATTATAAATTTTCTGAGAAAGTTTTTTTAGCTGTTGAAACTGAAAAGGATATTAATTTTGGAGCAATAGCAAGAGTAGGAATAGAATATAATCCAATTGATATTTTGTATTTAAGAGGAGGAATTTCAACCAATCCAACATTAAGTTCTTTTGGCTTTGGTTTAAAAATGAAAGACTTTAAACTTGATTTATCAACTTCATTTCATCAAACTTTAGGAATTACACCAGGCATTTCAATAGTTTACCAAAAGGATCACTCAGCTAAAAAAGTAGTGAATACTAATCTTTAATGAA
>CAXBPN010000197.1:0-4920 GCA_963977515.1 uncultured Flavobacteriales bacterium | reverse complement strand
ACAAAGCTTTAATACAAGATTTTGCTATCAACAGTCCAAAAATTGCAGTTTTAGGTTTAAATCCTCATGCAGGCGATAATGGTTTATTGGGAACAGAAGAAGCTGATATAATTACCCCAGCCATAAATAACGCAAAGAGTATAGGCTTAAATGTTTTTGGACCTTATGCAGCAGATGGTTTTTTTGGTTCTGGAAATTATAAAAAGTTTGATGCTGTTTTAACAATGTATCACGATCAAGGCTTAATTCCATTTAAATCATTAGCCTTTGGTTCAGGGATTAACTTCACTGCTGGCTTAGATATTATTAGAACTTCTCCCGATCATGGTGTGGCTTATGATATAGCAGGTAAAAACATTGCAAACGAACAATCATTCCGTTCTGCCATTTATTTGGCAATAGATGTTGTAAAAAATCGCACTATGGACGCTGAAATAAATGAAAATCCGTTGAAAAAAGGAAAGTAATATGAAGAAGTATATCTTACTATTTGTATTTTTATCAGCATTAGGAGCTATATATTTAATCTTTCCTATAAAAAATATTGATGGTTTTGTAAGTATTGAAGATCAAAAGTTTAAAGTAAACGACACTGTTTTTTATCCAATAGCTCTTAATTTTATTACCTCTGCTCAAACTGATGGCGAATCTTTTTGGGTAAGCTCTTATAAAGGTTATAACCCAAATTCTAAATTTGTTTATAAAAATAAAACAGATGCCCATAAGCAACTTCAAACTGATATGGACTTAATTAAAGAAATGGGGTTTAATACTGTTAGAATTGTTGGGGCTGGTGAAGCATTTATAGATGAAAAAAAAGAAGGTGCTTTAAGTTTGTCGGCGTATAATAGTGATAGTGAAGACACCCTAATTTCGCTTTATTCAGACGAGGTAATCGAAAATTATTTAAACTCAATAGAAGAATTATTAACCATTATTGATAAATCTGGTCTAAAAGCCATTTTCTTATTAAGAATTAGACCAGAGTATTTGACCACAGAACACTTATTGAAACGTTTTTGCATCCGTTTCAAAGGCAACACATCAATTTTGGCTATTGATATTTACAACGAACCACTTTATTTCGACAAACCAGAAAAACAAAAGGATGAGGTTTTTAACATAGTTAATAGATGGCGTGAAATAATAAAAATGTATGCTCCAAACCACCTTGTCACAATTGGACTTGAAGGCATAAGAGAAGTTTTTCGTTGGGATCCAAATATAATTAATGTTGACTTTATCTCTTACCACCCTTATGAATATGAGCCAGAACAGGTAAGAAATGAAATAGCTTGGTATGGAAAATATACCGAAAAGCCATGGATAATTGGTGAAACAGCCATTCCGGCTGATAACGACTCAATAACCTATGAAGAGCAACGATTGTTTGCCAAAAAAACACTAGATGAAACTTTTAATTATGGAGGTATTGGTTATTCTTGGTGGCAATATAAAGACGTAGATTGGCATAAATATCACGCAAACTTTATGGGTCTTTTAACATGGAATGGTAAAACAACAAATTCTAAAGGAGAAACAACCTTTGGAGAAATAAAATCGACGGCTAATGTATTTAAAGGTTATATCATAAATATAGATTCTTCAAAACAAAACTTTTTACCTAATTATTATAATTATTCTGAAAATTCAAGTTTTCAATTAATAGGTAAAATCGTTGACAATCAAAGCCAGCCAATTGAAGGTGCGGTGATTTTAGCTTGGAATGAAAATTGGACACATTCTTACCATACCATAACCAAAAAAGACGGAAGCTTTTCATTATTAGGAAGCTATCCTTTCTATCATTGGATGGCTTCTGCTACTAGACACACAACTGTTAGGGGTGAATTAAACCCAGAAAATGCAGAATTAATAAATAGCCTGCCTACTCTTAATCTTGAAGAACTACAGGTTCTTCCCTTAACATTTCTTGAGTAAAAATTAATTGATTTGTTTTATTTTAAATCTTTCTGTTTCGCCGATTTTTCCTTCTTTAAAGTGTATTTCAAATGTTTCAGGGTCAACACTTAAGAAAGAGCCTTTTGTTGTTTTAAAAGCAGAATAACCATCATCTAAAGTGATTACTTCATAAGTTTCCCAAGCTTTAACCTCTTTTTTTGTTGCGGTAGTTTCTCCTTTTAAACCCAAATCAGAAGAAAGGTATAAGTTATCATATGAAAGAATTGCAATCTTATCATCTTTTAAAGGTAAAATATAATACTCCTCCCAGGTGCTTGGGCGGTCTTTGTTCGCAATCACAACCCTATTCCATTCAGTACAAAGATACTTCCCATTAGAAGCTATAATATTTACTTTTTTTAGGTTAGCAATATTAACAATTTCTTGTTTTTCTTGCTTTTTCTTTCCGCCCCTATATTTTGCGGCATTATAATCAGCCCAATCAACATATTTTTCATAATCTACTTTTCTATGCATTATACCAAATTGTTTAAAGTATAATTTCATTGACATACTATCGTAATGCAAACACTGATTTTGAAATTGATATGTTTGAAATATATTTAACCAAATAAAAAATCCTACCAAGGGATAGAAAATATAATTAGCTTTCTTTTTACTGTCAACAAACTGAACAAATGAAGCCAAAGGTATAGCTAACATCGAATAACTATCAATCATACTTCGTTGTCCAAATGTACCACCATACCACCAACACCACCATGAAAATATTATATAAATATTTATTACAGAAAAAGCTGTTATCACAAACTTTAATTTCTTAACCTCTTTTTTCATTAAAAAAATACCAATTATAGAAAAAATCATAACTGGCGTATAAACTAACCACCCTTTACGGAAGCTAAACAACCCTTCGATGATTTTAGGATCTAACCAATAAAACCCCTCTTCAGTGTAGGAATAAAAAATAAAACTACCCGAAGTTATTTTCCAATAAACAAACTGAGGAATCCAAACAATAAGGATTAAGGGGAAAAATAAATTTAACCTAACAAATTCTTTTTTAAATAATAAAATTCTCTCCTTAACATCATGTATAGAGTTAATATTATATAAAATAAAAAACAATGCAATAAGAATGTTTGTAGGTCTAACAAGAGAAATTATACCCAACAACAATCCCAATATAAAAATATCCTTCAGCTTATAGTTTTTATACCATTGTATCGTATAAAAAATAAACATAGAAAATAAAGCATAATTATAAACATGGGGCATAGTAGCCGATTGGGAAGCATAAGCCAAAAAATTAGTGCCTACCCCTATTATTAGAATTGTTACTCCGATATGTTTATCAGAAAAGTTGTATTCTAAAAGTATTTTTTTTGTATAGTTGAGCCCTAAAAAAAGATAGAATAAAGCACTAAAAAGCAAAAACAATTTATAAGGGTCGCTAAAACCATCGGCAGGGTAATCTGAAATTTTTGCTATACCATGTGCAACAAAAAAAAAGGGTGCATAAAGCATAGACATTCCTGATGTCGCTTTTACCATTTTAACCCCATCGTCAGTAACGTGAGAGATCCAAAACATATAATAATTTTCCCCTAACCGGTAATCGCTCTTCTCTAGTTTTATGTCGTCATAAATAAAAATTGCAGGTAAATAGGTGTAATAACCATGTACATCATGCTCTATTACACGATCTTGTTCTTTCCACAACTTTAAATCTATATCGATAAAAAGTGCTACTAAAAAAACTACAATTATAGAAACAGTAGAAAAGCTATGTTTTTTTTTAAACATGGATTTTATTTGCTCCATATATTGTACTTCATAATACAGTAAATAGCTCTAACTCCATCTTTCCATCCAATCTTTTTACCTTCCTCATACGTTCTTCCATAATAAGAAATGCCTACTTCATATATTCTTAAATTCTCAACTCTCGATAGTTTTGCTGTTAACTCAGGTTCAAAGCCAAATCTATTTTCTTTTAATTTTAAGCTTTTTGCCACGTCACTTTTCATTAATTTATAACAGGTTTCCATATCTGTTAAATTTAAATTAGTAAACATGTTTGACAGAAATGTCAAAAATTTGTTTCCGATTGAGTGCCAAAAAAATAATATGCGGTGAGGGTTTCCTCCTAAAAACCGAGAACCATAAACAACGTCAGCAAAACCTTCAACTATTGGCCTTAATAAATCGTTATATTCCCTTGGGTCATACTCCAAGTCAGCATCTTGTACAATTAGGTACTCACCAGTCGCTAAGTCTATTGCCTTATGTATAGCTGCTCCTTTTCCTTGATTATATTCTTGTGAAAACAATCTAATATCTAATTCAGGGTTCTCCTTAATATACTGCTCAATAACCTCTACAGAATTATCGCTCGAAAAATCATTAACAATGATAATTTCTTTTTTTATTCCAGCTATTAAATCTACATCTTTAACTTTATTTAAGATTAAATGTATTGTCTTCGCCTCATTATAGGCTGGAATTAATATGGAGAGTTTGAACATAATTTAATTATTAGCTGACAAATATAATAATAATGGGGTTGGTTGTTTTTTATAAGAAAAATTATTTATCACTTAGTAGATTGTTATTTCTGTTGGATTACTTTTTTAAAAACTACCTGTTGTCCCAAAATTAAATTTAACATATACATACCATTAGTTTTTGCTCCTCTCCAATCAATTAAATAATCTCCTTTTGTTTGGTTTTCACTCAATAAAATATCTACCTCATTGCCATTTAAATCATAAACAGATAACCTTACTCTACCTGTTTCATTTAAAAAATATTTAATGGTTATTTTTTCATTAAAGATTGTAGGATATACCTCCATTGACAAAATATTATTTGTTTCACAATTGTTCTCTTGATGAAAATATAATGCCCCAATATCGGAAACAGTACAGTCGACATCTTCTTCCCTTAAAGGATTTCCTTTATCTATACATGGTAAAAATTTTGTTAACATAAAAT
>CAXBPN010000196.1:0-4926 GCA_963977515.1 uncultured Flavobacteriales bacterium | reverse complement strand
AGGTATAGAGGGAAAACTGCTTGTGGAGAATGTAAAGGCACTCGATTAAGAAAAGATGCCAATTATGTAAAAATTGATAATCATACCATTACTGATTTGGTACTGATGCCTATTTCAAAACTGAATAATTATTTTAATGATTTAAAGAAAAACTTAAATCAGGAAGATGCTGAAATAGCAAACCGATTATTAATTGAATTATCTAGTAGAGTAGGGTTTTTAAATAATGTAGGATTAGGTTATTTAACCTTAAATAGGTTGTCGTCAACGCTTTCTGGAGGAGAATCGCAACGAATAAATTTGGCAACTTCGTTGGGCAGTAGTTTGGTTGGTTCTATGTATGTGTTAGATGAGCCAAGTATTGGGCTACATTCAAAAGATACAGAGCAATTAATAAGTGTTTTAAAAACGTTAAGAGATATTGGAAACACAGTTATAATTGTTGAGCATGATGAGGATATAATTAAGGCTGCAGATGAAATTATAGATTTAGGACCAGAAGCAGGACATTTAGGAGGAGAACTTGTTTTTCAAGGTTCTTATCAAGAACTAGTGAAAAGTGATGCTAGTTTAACGGCTAAATATTTTAGTGGAAAAGAAAAAATAGAAATACCAACTTCTAGGCGTAAATGGAATAAGTGCATAGAAATTTTAGGTGCGAGAGAAAATAATTTAAAAGGAGTGGATGTAAAATTTCCTTTACATACATTAACTGTTATAACGGGGGTTAGTGGTTCGGGTAAATCATCTTTAGTAAAAAACTGTTTATTACCATCTTTAAAAAAGATGTTTGATGGTTATAGTGAGCAATCGGGTAGTATAGATAAAATTACGGGCGATATAAAAAGTATAAAAGGAGTTGAGTTTATCAATCAAAACCCAATTGGTAAATCATCTCGTTCAAATCCAGTAACTTATGTAAAAGCTTATGATGAAATTAGAACTTTATTCGCTACTCAAAAATTAGCAAAAACAAGAGGGTTAAAGCCATCTCATTTTTCTTTTAATGTTGATGGAGGAAGATGTGATACCTGTAAAGGAGAAGGAGAAATTACGGTTGAAATGCAGTTTATGTCTGACATACACTTAAAGTGTGAAGATTGTAAAGGAGCCCGTTTTAAAAATGAAATTTTAGAAATTAAGTTTAAAGGAAAGCACATTTCAGATATCTTGGATTTGACTATTGATGAGGCTATTTCTTTTTTTGAAGAAAGCGGAGATAAGATTGCAGTTAAAATTGTTCAGAAATTATTACCCTTACAAGAGGTCGGTTTGGGTTACGTACATTTAGGTCAATCTTCAAGTACATTAAGTGGAGGAGAGGCTCAGCGTGTGAAATTAGCTTCCTTTTTAGGGAAAAGAGATAATAATAATTTACTCTTTATTTTTGACGAACCTACTACAGGTCTCCATTTCCATGATATTAAAAAGTTATTAAAAGCCTTTAATGCTTTGATTGCCCAAGGGCATTCTATAATAGTAATTGAGCATAATTTAGACGTGGTAAAGTGTGCCGATTGGGTTATTGATTTAGGTCCTGAGGGTGGTGAAAATGGAGGATATTTACTTTTTGAGGGCATTCCGGAAGAATTAGTAAAGTGTGCAGCATCTTTTACGGGGAAATTTTTGAAGGATAAACTATAAATATGTAACTTAGTCTATAAAAAATAGGCGTTGGTCGATAAAAATAGACATATTATACTTCCTTACTCAACTATTGTTTTTCATGAAAATGGACTAGCAGAGATAAAGGTGGAAGATTATGCCTTAATAGATATTGCTGAGTGTGAAGAAATTACAGCAGTATTTAAGAGTAATATTGGTGAGAATAAAGTTCCAGTTTTACATATTGTAGGAAAATATTCTAATGCTACAAAAGAAGCAAGGGATTATATGGCTTCAGACATTGGAACTAGTAATTCGATCGCAGAGGCCTTTGTCTTTACCTCTTTAGCACATAAAATAATTGGAAATTTTTACTTGAAATTTAATAAACCAAAAGTTCCTACCCAATTTTTTAAAACAAGAGAAGAAGCTATTGTTTGGCTGCTTACTTTTGTAAAATGAATTATTACCTAGAAAATTATTCTTTAAAAGAACAGTTAATAGTCAATCAAGTTAATGCTAATTTGGGGATTATTGTGGTTATACCCTGTTTTAATGAACCAAACTTAATTGATTCTTTACAAAGCTTATTTAATTGTCATTTGCCAAATTGTTGGGTTGAAGTAATTGTTGTTATTAATTCTTCTGAAAATGTTGATACTTTAATAAAAGAACAAAACAAGAAAACAATAGACGAGGCATTGAAATGGAACGCAAAACATCAAAAAGTAGGAATTGACTTTCATTTTTTGTTAGAAGATAAATTACCTATAAAAGATGCCGGAGTTGGTTTGGCTCGTAAAATTGGGATGGACGAAGCAGTAAGAAGATTTGAACAAATTAATAAACCCGATGGTGTAATCGTTTGTTTTGATGCCGATTCGAAATGTGAAGAAAACTATTTAGTTGAAATAGAAAAACACTTTACTTTTAACCCGAAAACGCCAGCATGTTCTATTCATTTTGAACATCCCATTACAGGAATTGATTATCCAGACCATATTTATAAAGGAATTGCAGAATATGAATTGCATTTACGTTATTATAAAAATGGGTTGAAGTATTGCGGATTGCCTTATGCATGTCATACCATAGGTTCGAGTATGGCGGTTCGTTCTAGTGCTTACCAAAAGCAAAATGGGATGAATAAACGTAAAGCAGGTGAAGATTTTTACTTTTTACAAAAACTAATTCCATTAGGGAATTTTACAGAAATAAAAACCACAACTGTAATTCCTTCTCCTCGTATTTCGGATAGAGTGCCATTTGGAACAGGTAAAGCGATGCAGAATTATATAGATAATGAGCAAAAAGAACATTTATCATACAATATTCAATCTTTTGTAGATTTAAATCAGTTTTGTACTGTTGTTCCTGATCTGTTTAGTACTGATAATGTTGAGATTCCAAAAAGTGTAAAAGCTTATTTGATGGAAATAAATTTTGAAACTAACCTCCAAAAAATCATAAAAAATAGCCCAACTCAAACGCATTTTGTAAAGTTGTTTTACAATTGGTTTAATGCTTTTAAAGTGTTAAAATATATGCATTTTGCTCGTGATAAATATTACCCAGATGTTTTGGTAACAGAGGCTGCTAATGATTTGTTAAGTATAATGGGAAAAGGAAATTATGGAAAAACAGATCTCATTTATATTTATCGTAATTTAGATAAGAATTAGTGTGTTAGTAATTAGTTGTTTATGAATAGGGAAAACGTAGTGTATGTGATTTTGAGTTTATTATTTTGTAGTAATAGTTTATCTGCTCAAACCGATACCATTTTTGTGAATAAAGTTTCTGAAGTTGAATTTTCTGGTTTTTTCTCAGCATATTCTTCTTTGTTTGATAGAAATAACAATTCCTATGTTTATTCTGCATGTTCTGAATTAGGATTAATTATTACAGATGTATCAGATATTAATAACCCATTTGTTGTTGATACAGTAAAAACAACAGAATTAGGTAATTCTAAAGTTTCTAATATCTATCAAGATGGGAATTATTTATATGTTTCTTTAGGTGGATTTGCAGGAGCATCTCAATCACCTGGATTAGCAATTTTTGATGTATCTATACCATCCTCTTTAACTCTGTTAGATGTTTGGAAATCAGATACGTTAACACAAGGGTCTGCAAAAGTTGTGATAGATGGAGATTACGCTTATTTAGGAATTATGGAAGATGGAATAGCTGTTTTGGATGTCTCAGACAAAAATAATATTCAAATATTATCAACCTATCAGCCTGATCCAACTTGGCCTGGAGCAGTAAGTTATGCTCCTAATGGCAGAGGTATGGATATAAGAAATGATACAATATTTTTAGCCTATGATGCAGGAGGGTTGAGAATTATAGATGTTTCTGACAAATATAATACTGTTCAAGTAGCACAATACATAAATACAAGCATTACCAGTGTTGCTGCTCCTGCTTATAATAATGTTAGGGTAAAAGGTAATTATGCTTTTGTAACAGTCGATTATTGTGGGTTAGATGTGATTGATATTTCTGATGTAAATAATATTCAAAGTGTAAATTGGTATAACCCATGGAATTGTGTCGGTGCTTCATGGTTTGGGAGTATTGGACATGCTAATGAATTAATATTAACTAATAATGATAGTGTTTTATTTATGACAGGAGGGATAGTGAAATTTTAGTATTGGATGTTTCTAATCCTTTAACTGTAGAAAAAATAGGAGAATATGTTATTGCTCCTGATAGTACAATAATGTGGGGGATTGATGTTTATCAGCATAAAATTGTTGGTTCTTTTGTAGATAATAGTGGAATACCACCTATTTTACAACCTTATTATGGGGATTATGGAGGCTTGCAATTTTTTGAATATAATGAGCAAATAATTGGAATAGAAGAATTGGAAGCACAAAATAATTTTACCGTTTATCCAAACCCTACAATGGGAAAAATTGAAGTAAAAAGTAATGAGAACATTGAATACATTACGCTTAAAAATGTGTTGGGAGAAAGCTTAAAACAGTTTAATACTACTCAACTAGATATTTCTAATTTCCCTGTTGGGATTTATGTTGTTGAAATAACAACAGATAAAGGAAGCTTTAGTCAGAAGTTGCTTTTGTTTAAGTAACGATTAAACTCTCCAAATCATAATTTATTTACAGCATAGATATAAATTTCTCTGATTAAAATATAAAAGTGTAGTTGAAAAACTAAGGTTAGGTTAAGGTCAGGAAACTAGTTTTAATGAGTAAAGAAAAAACTATGTTATATAAATATAATTTAAGACCGTTGCAAAACTTTAGCAATAGAATTTATTCTATTTAATTTTGATACTTT
>CAXBPN010000195.1:0-4930 GCA_963977515.1 uncultured Flavobacteriales bacterium | reverse complement strand
GCAAAAGGTAATGCAAAAATGGTGTGGCTAAACTTTATTAATGATAAGTAGTTTTTCATTTCTTCTCCCAATTTTCTCTTAACATGGCATAAACAACTAAATTAACGTAATGGTCATATAGATATTCTGCTTGCTGTAAAATGCCTTCTTGATTAAAATTTAATCGTTCAGCAATAGCTCTACTTTTATAATTTTGTTCTCCAACTTTTATTGCGATTCTGTTTAATTTTAATTGATTAAATCCATAATCAATCAAAGCTTTACAACTTTTAGTCATAATACCTAGTCCATTATAATTTGCACCTAACATATATCCAATTTCAGCACTCTTATTAATAGAGCTGATGGTATTAAAACCGACAGAACCAACAAGTTTACCGTTAAAAAAGATTCCTAAATTTAAACTAAATCCTTTTTTATAATTGCTTTCACATTCAGAAATAAATTTATGCGTATCTTCAATCTTAGTATTAAAATCTAACCAAGGTAACCATTCTCTTAAATAAGCCCTATTTTCTTCAACCAAAGAAAATAATGTTGGAGCTATTTTCTCTTGATGCAATCGCAAAACTATATCTTCATTTACACGAATTTCAAAAGGTTCCATTTAGTTAAAATTGTTTTTCCAAAATTAACAATACTAACTAAGTAATATATTTAAAAATGAAACTTACTTTCTTAACTTTACACTTTCTAACTTACAAAAATGAACTATGAGTTAGTTTAGACGATTCTGTTAAACCTATCTTAATAAAATTATTATGGATAAAACGTAACTTATTTTGCATATTTTGGAAGGTATGTTATGTTAAAATATTGGTAAAAAATAACGATGAAAAAATTAATTTGCATCACGCTTATCTTTTTTGGAAGTAATGTGTTGTTTTCACAAAATAACTCAATCCTTAATGTTTCAACCTATCAATTAGAAAATGGCTTTACTCTTTTTTTAAATGAGGATACAACTGCCAATTCCGTTTTTGGTGCTGTAATGGTTAAAGCTGGCTCAGTAAATGAATCTCCTGAAGCAACAGGTATGGCTCACTATTTAGAACATCTGTTATTTAAAGGAACGGACCAATTAGGTACTTCAAATTATGTAAAAGAAAAACCATTATTAGATTCCATAACATTTCTTTATGAAAAAATGGCTCTGGAAGTTGATAAAATTAAAATTTTAGCAATCCAAAAAGAGATTAATCAATTAGCTGTAAAATCAGCTGAGTATGGCTTGCCTAATGAATTTGACAAATTGTTAAAAAGCATAGGAGGTACAAATATTAATGCTTTTACCAGTACCGACATGACTTTTTACCACAATGAATTTCCAGCACATGAAATTGAAAAATGGCTAGACTTGTATGCTCAAAGGTTTAATCATCCTGTTTTTCGTTCTTTTCAATCAGAATTAGAAGTGGTTTATGAAGAAAAAAATAGAGCTATGGATGGCTTGGAAAATAGAATTTTTGAAGAACTTAATAAAGCTAACTTCCCCAATTTACCCTATGGTGAATGGGGTGTTTTGGGTAAAATAGAACACCTAAAAAAGCCATCATTAAAAAAAATGCAAGAATTTTATGATAAAAATTATGTAGCAAAAAATATGGCTTTAGTACTTTCTGGAAATTTTAAAAGTGAAGAAGTTTTACCATTAATAAAAGAAAAATTTAAAAATTTATCAGATAAAGAAGCTCCTGTTTTAAAGTTACCCACACTTGAACCATTAAAAGAAGGAGCTGTTAAAAAAATAAGAATAACACCTATTAAAATTGAGTTGTTAGGCTGGCAAACAGTACCTTATAATCATACTGATAGAGCTGCTTTAGATGTTTGTGAAAATATTTTGTTAAATGAATCTGAAACGGGTTTGTTCAATCAATTGACAGATAACAACGAAATGATGTTTGTTTTTGGCTCTTCTGACGTTTATAATAAGGCAGGTTCTTTTTCTCTAATTGCTGTGCCAAAACCATTTATTCAATCAATAACAAATACGGATAAAAAAGTGGAGGCTGTTTTGAATAAAGTGAAGGCTGGAAATTTTTCTGATGATTTGTTTAATTCCTCAAAATATGAGCTAAGTACTACATTTCAGAAAAATATGGAGCAACTTGGCAGCAGGAGCGTTAATATAGGTATGGCTTTTAGCCAAGGAATTTCTTGGGAAGAATACATTGCTTACCCTGAAAAAATAAATAAGGTAACTAAAGAAGAAGTAATGCAAGTTGCTCAAAAATATTTTGGTAAGCAACGCACAAAAATAATATCTAGAACAGGGTTTCCTAAAAAAAACAACCTTGAGAAACCTCCATTTAAAGCTGTGTCGAGAACTCAAAAAGACAGTTCGATATATGCTAAAAATTTTGAAAACATTCCATCGAAGCCATTTACTCCAAAATTTTTAGATTTTGAAAAAGATGTAGAAACTACTTTATTATTTAAAAACCAAGAGTTGACAAAAGTTGCTAACCCAGTAAACGAACTGTTTTATTTAAAAATAAAATTTAAAACAGGAACATTAACTAATAATAAATTGGGTGTAGCAATTGATTTAATGAATTATAGTGGTGCAGGAAAGTATTCATTTCCAACATTAAAACAAGTTTTTAGCACTATTGGATGTAGCTACTATTTTTCTAGTGATGATAATTTTATAACCCTAGAATTAAGTGGAAATGAAGTGAACTTGAAAGAATCTTTGCAGTTAGTGAACTTATTATTAAAAGAACCTAACGTAGATAAAAATAGTCTAAAACTATTAGTTAAATCAATTAAAATTGACAGAAAACAGGAGCAACGAGATAAAAATTTTCTAGGAAGAACTTTACTAAATTATGCACGTTACAGCGATAATTCTCCTTATTTAAAACGATATACAACAAGCGAGATAAAAAAAATGTCGGTAACCGATTTGCTTAATGAATACAAAAATGTAGTAAATAATTACCAAACAAAAATTTATTATGTTGGAAATATACCCTTGCAAGAGTTAAAAAATACATTAGAAAAAGAAATCGATTTATCTAATAACCAACAAGAAACCAATTATCAAGAAAGAAAATTAACGGTGGTACAGAAGAACAAAATTTTATTCATTGATGATAAAAAAGCTATTCAAAGTCAAATTTATTTTTATTCGAGTGGTAAAAAAAATAATTTATCCGACTATTACAAGGCAAAGGCATTTAACACCTATTTTGGCAAAGGCTTTAGTGGATTAATAATGCAAGAAATAAGGGAATACCGTTCTTTGGCATATACTGCTATTGCCAATTATCAATTTAATATTCAAGATCAAAGTCAATTTGCAGCTTATATTGCTTGCCAAGCTGATAAAACACTTGATGCAATAACAGTTTTAGATAGTTTAATCCAAGAAATGCCTCAAAAAAACGAACGAATACCAGTTTTAAAGAAAAATTTACAATTAAGCACAATTAGTAATTATCCTGATTTTAAAAATATTTCAACATACATTGCTTATTATCAGCAGCAAGGTTATAAAAAAGACCCCAATATTGCAGCTTACCAAAATTATGAAAACTTAACAATGAAAGATATAGTTAGTTTTTATGAAAAATCTATCAAAAATAAACCATACGTTATTACCATTTATGGCGATAAAAGTAAAATAAACTTAAATCAACTTAAACCATTTGGCGAAGTTGAAATTCTTAACTTAAAAGATGTAGTAAGATTTTAGTATATTCTAATTTATATTTGACGGCATGCTATTGGACTTACAATGTTTAGATATTGGCAGAAAAATTTGAATCGGTTGTGTTAAAAAAGTAGAAAAACACTTTAATTAATAAGTTACATTTTATCTATAAAGTTGAGGAAGACTTTTTTAACTTTGTTACTTTATAAACTATAATCTTTTAAACTGAGCTATGAGCGACGATAAAAAAGTAATTTTTGGGATGGAACGTGTAGGTAAAACATTACCTAATGGAAAAGTAATATTAAAGGACATTTATTTGTCTTTCTTTTATGGAGCTAAAATTGGAATTATTGGACTAAATGGTTCTGGTAAATCTACTGTAATGAAAATTATTGCAGGAGTTGAAGAAGAATATAATGGGGAGGTTACTTTTTCGCCTGGTTATACTGTAGGTTATTTAGAGCAGGAGCCAAAATTAGATCCTACAAAAACGGTTAAAGAAATTGTACAAGAAGGAGCTCAAGAAACAATTGACGTGTTGGCAGAGTATGAAGCCATTAACTTAAAATTTGGTGACCCTGAAGTTTATGAAAATCCAGATAAAATGGATGAATTAATGAAGCAACAAGCTGAATTACAAGATAAAATTGATGCTTTAGGAGCTTGGGAATTGGATACCAAATTAGGTAGAGCAATGGATGCATTGAATTGCCCACCAGAAGATGCCTTAATTAAAAACCTTTCAGGAGGAGAGTTAAGAAGAGTTGCTCTTTGCCGTTTATTGTTAAAACAACCAGATATTTTATTATTAGATGAGCCTACCAACCACTTAGATACAGAGTCGGTTTATTGGTTAGAGCAACATTTACAACAATATCCGGGAACAGTTATAGCAATTACTCACGATAGGTATTTCTTAGATAATGTAGCTGGATGGATATTAGAATTAGATAGAGGTCATGGTATCCCATGGAAAGGAAATTATTCTTCTTGGTTAGATCAAAAATCGAAACGATTAGCTCAAGAAGAGAAGACAGAAAGTAAGCGTAAAAAGATTTTAGAGCGAGAATTGGAATGGACGAAGATGAATGCTAAAGGAAGACAATCTAAATCGAAGGCTCGTTTAGCGAATTACGACAAAATGTTGAGCGAAAATGTAAACGAAAAAGAAGCACGATTAGAGTTAATTATTCCTAATGGCCCTCGTTTAGGTAACGAGGTGTTGGATGTAGAAGGTGTAGCAAAAGGATATGGCGATAAATTATT
>CAXBPN010000194.1:0-4952 GCA_963977515.1 uncultured Flavobacteriales bacterium | reverse complement strand
AATGAAAATTGCTTTCTATATATTATCATTTCTTAGTAGCAGCATAATTCTTGCTCAAGAAAAAAGTAATTGGACTGTAGAAGCACACGGAGGAATCCCGTTTAACATATCTCTACCACTAACTATTCATCAAAATGGATATGAAGATTTAAAATTTACTGCTCATTTCAATTCAGAACCTTTTACACCACCAATATTTTGGGTATATAGATTTAGTAAATGGAAAAACGATAAAGCTTGGGAATTTGAAATGATGCACCAAAAGTTGTATCTAAAAAATCCTCCTAAAGAAATACAATACTTTAGTATAACACATGGCTACAATCAATTGATGTTTAACAGAGCTGTGAAGTTTAGCTTATTTAATAAGACTGAATTTATTTATCGCATTGGTGCTGGATTTGTGTTAGCTCATGCTGAAAATATGGTTAGAGGTAAAGAACTAGACCAGAATCAGTCTTTTCGAAATAAAGGATATTATATTGGAGGTCCTGTTATAAATCTTGCTTTAGCAAAACAGTTTAAAATCTCTTCACGCTTTTATTTTAACACAGAAATAAAAAACAACACTTCTTTTGCTAAAATCCCTGTAGTTGATGGTCATGCTTTTGTTTGGCACTCTGCTTTTGAACTAATTGGAGGCTTAGGTATTTATATACTAAAACGTTAACGTCTTTGTTAATATATTTTCAAAATCTATCTTCTCCAATTTTACATTAAATCAATTAATTAGCTACTTTCGTTTACATAAATTCAAAACCTAACTTTAATGAAAAACCTATTCAACATCTCCATAATTGCATCATTACTATTTACAGCTTGTGCTGATAAAAAAGAAGAAAAACAATCTGCTTTTAACTACCCTGAAACTTATAGAGACTCTACCGTAGTTGATGATTATCACGGACAAAAAATAATTGATTATTACAGATGGTTAGAGAATGAAAACTCTGACTCAACCAAAAATTGGGTAATAGCTCAAAACAAATTAACTTTTGATTACATCAATAAAATTCCTTTTCGTCAAAAATTATATGATGATTTAAAAGGGATGTGGAATTATGAAAGTATTTCTACCCCATCAAAACATGGCGAATATTATGTGTATTCTAAAAATGATGGTGTTCAAAATCAAAGTGTTTATTACATTAAAAAAGGAATAGATGGCGAAGAAGAAATCTTATTGGATCCTAATACCTTATCTGACGATGGAACCGTTTCCGTTTCTACTTTTTCAATTTCTAACGACAATAAATACTTAGCTTATGGACTTTCTGTTGCTGGTTCTGACTGGAAAGATTTTAAAGTAATGAATTTAGAAACTAAAGAAATTATGACTGATTTTATTACTTGGGTTAAATTTTCAGGTGTTTCTTGGTATAAAAACGGATTCTTTTATAGTGGTTACACACCTCAAAAAGATGAGAATAAATTAACTCAAAAAAATGAATTTGCTAAAGTTTTTTATCATGAATTAGGAACTGATCAAAAAGAAGACAACATCATTTTCGAAGATAAAGAACATCCTTTAAGAGGTTTTTATGCTTCAGTAACTGATAACGAAAAATACATGTCTATCGTAGCAAGTGAAGGAACAAGTGGAAACATGATTTATTTAAAAGATTTAACAAAACCAAACAGTAAGTTTATTCAAATTACTAACAATTTTGAAAATGATACTTGGTTGGTTGATAATTTTGAAAACAAGCTTTTATTGTTTACAAACATTGATGCTCCTAACAACAAAGTAATTCAATTAACATTAGATAATGTAGCTAAAGAAAATTGGGTTGATTTTGTTCCTGAGAAAGAAACTAAATTAGAAAGTATTTCTGTTGCTGGAGGTAGAATATTTACCACTTATTTACAAGATGTGAGTTCTAAAATTGAAATTTTAAATATGGATGGAACTTACCATTCTGACTTAAAGCTTCCTGGCAAAGGAATTTGTCATGGTGTTTATGGGAAGAAAGGAGAAAATACAGCGTTCTATTCGTTTTCATCTTACTTAAATCCAAGTACAAGTTATGAGTTAAATGTGGAAACACTAGAAGCAAAAGAATACTTTAAACCTGCAATTGATTTTAATTCGGAAGATTATATTTCTGAGCAAGTATTTTACACCAGTGCTGATGGAGAAAAAATACCAATGTTTATCAATTACCATAAAGACACAAAATTGGGCGGCAATGCTCCTTGTTTATTGTATGCTTACGGAGGTTTTAACATTAGCATTACACCTAGTTTTAGTGTTGTAAATGCTGTTTTTATGAAAAATGGGGGTATCTATGCTGTTGCAAATATTAGAGGCGGGAGTGAATATGGCGAAAAATGGCACAAAGCCGGAATGTTAGACAAAAAACAAAATGTATTTAACGATTTTATTGCTGCCGCAGATTATTTAAAAGAAAACAACTACACAAGTACAGATAAACTTGCCTTACATGGAAGATCAAACGGAGGTTTGTTAATGGGTGCTGTTATGACTCAACGACCAGATTTAGCGGCAGTTGTTTTACCAGGTGTTGGTGTTTTAGATATGCTTCGTTACCACAAGTTTACAATTGGATGGGCTTGGGCGGTTGAATATGGTAGCAGCGATGAAAAAAAGCATTTTGATAACCTTATGAAATACTCTCCTTTACATAACATTAAAGAAGCAAAATACCCAGCTACATTAGTTTTAACTGGTGACCATGATGATAGAGTTGTTCCTGCACATTCATTTAAATTTATATCTGAGTTGCAGTACAAGCAAAAAGGTGATAAACCAGTAATGGTTAGAATAGATGTAAATGCAGGTCATGGAGCAGGAAAACCAAAAGAAAAATCGATTGGCGAATGGGCTGACATTTGGGCGTTTACTTTTCACAATTTAAATCATACTATTAAATAATTTGTTTATTCTAAATGTTACTATGATAGAAGAAAAAACACATATCTTATATAACTACCTTATTTCAAATGGTTTTTCAGATTCGTTAGCCAAAAACTTAAATATGCTTAATTTGGTAGTGCTATTATTAATCGTTGTATTCGTTATCGACCTTATTAGTAGAAAATTTTTACTAAAAATACTTCTTCATTTTACTGATAAGTCTAAAACAAATTTTGATGATCTTCTTGTTGCTAATAAAGTCCCTCGAAGTGTTGCTCACATAATACCCGTATTGATTTCAATAAAACTTATCCCACATATTTTTATTGATTTTGAATCTATTGAAACCATAGCCGAACTTGGGTTGAAATTGTTTGGAATAGTTCTAACACTATGGATAGTACGAAGTTTATTACATACTTTTAAAGACTACTTTAAAACTTTACCACAGTATAGAGACAAACCAATTGATAGCTATATTCAAGTATTTATGATTTTTGCATGGATTACTGGTTTTGTAGCTGCCTTTGCTCTCATTACCGGAACTCCTATCTGGAAATTCTTTACAGCTTTAGGAGCAGCTTCGGCTGTACTTATTTTAGTTTTCAAGGATACCATTATGGGTTTTGTTGCGAGCATACAAGTATCAGTAAATGATATGGTTCGCATTGGAGATTGGGTAACTTTTGATAAATATGGAGCCGATGGTGATGTAGCAGAAATTAATTTAAGTACAGTTAAAATTCAAAATTTTGACAATACAATTACCACTATTCCAACTTATGCCTTAATTTCTGATTCTTTTAAAAATTGGAGAGGAATGGTTAATTCTAATGGCAGGCGAATTAAAAGAGCATTGATTATTAAACAAAATAGCATTAACTATCTAACCAATAACGAAGTTGAAGAATTAAAGAAAATCGATTTAATTACAAGCTATATTACTAAAAGACAAGAAGACATCAATCAATATAACGAGACCAATAAAGTTAACAAGGAGTTATTACTGAATGGTAGAAACCTAACCAATATTGGGGTTTTTAGAAAGTATATTGATACTTACCTCAATAATCATTCGGCAATTAATAAAGATATGATGATTATGGTAAGGCAATTAGCACCAACACCACAAGGGATTTCGTTAGAAATTTATGCCTTTAGTAGCGACAAGACATGGGCCAACTACGAGTACATCATGGCTGATATTTTTGACCATATTATTGCAGCCGTACCTTACTTTAAACTTGATCTTTTTGAGTTGCCAAACAATTCTAATTTTAAAGTCTAAAATTTTACTTCCTTTGTAAAATGGAATTAAAATCGATTGTACTTAATAAAGACAAAGAAAAATCACTAGAGCGAAAACACCCTTGGGTGTTTTCTGGAGCGATTAACAGAATAATTAGCGACACCGGTGAAGCTCCTATTGAAGGAGAATTGGTTGAAGTGGTTAATGCTAAAAATAAATTTTTAGCATTAGGCTACTTTAGTGATGCTACCATTGCTGTTCGTGTAATTTCTTTTGAAAAAACAGTAATCAACCAAAAATTTTGGACTAAAAAAGTACAATCAGCTTTTAATGTTAGAGAAAGTTTAGGGTTAACAGAAAACCCAACAACTAACATGTATCGCTTAATGCATGCTGAAGGTGATGGTGTTCCTGGTTTAATTATAGATTTTTATAACGGAACGGCAGTAATTCAAGCACATACCGTTAGCATTTATAACAATACAAAGTTTATTGTTGAAGCATTAAAAAATGTTTACGGTAAAAAACTTACTGCTGTTTATAATAAAAGCGCTGAAAGTCTAGCCAAGCAAACCGATTTACAAGTTGAAAACGAATACCTTTTCCAAGAGGGAGAGGTTAATTTAATAGGTACTGAATATGGTTGCGATTTCAATTTAGATTGGATTAACGGACAAAAAACAGGTTTCTTTTTAGACCAACGAGAAAATAGAAAACTGATTGGCGATTTTTCAAAAAACAAAAAAGTATTAAATACTTTTTGTTACTCAGGAGGTTTTTCAATTTCTGCATTAAAAGCTGGAGCAAAAGAAGTTCATTCTGTTG
>CAXBPN010000193.1:0-4969 GCA_963977515.1 uncultured Flavobacteriales bacterium | reverse complement strand
ACGTATTTCCAGGGCAAGGTTCTCAATTTATTGGGATGGGAAAAGACCTTTACGATAATTCTCCTTTAGCAAAAGAGTTGTTTGAAAAAGCAAATGATATTTTGGGGTTTCGTATAACTGATATTATGTTTAATGGAACTGATGAAGAATTAAAACAGACAAAAGTAACTCAACCTGCTATCTTTTTACATTCTGTAATATTAGCTAAAACTTTAGGTGAAGATTTTAAACCTGAAGCAGTTGCTGGACATTCTTTAGGAGAATTTTCTGCTTTGGTAGCAAATGGAGTTTTAACTTTTGAAGATGGTTTAAAATTGGTTTCTCAGCGAGCTTTGGCAATGCAAAAAGCTTGTGAAATAGTGCCTTCAACTATGGCTGCTATTTTAAGTTTAGAAGATGATGTTGTAGAAAAAATATGTGCAGAGATTGATGACGTTGTTGTTCCTGCAAACTATAATTGTCCAGGACAATTAGTAATATCAGGAACTGTTGATGCAATTACTATTGCATGTGAAAAATTAACAGAAGCTGGAGCTAGAAGAGCATTAGTTTTACCTGTTGGTGGAGCTTTCCACTCACCTTTAATGGAACCAGCAAGAGAAGAGTTAAAAGAAGCTATTTTAAATACTACTTTTAGTAATCCAACTTGTCCTATTTATCAAAATGTAACAGCGTCAGCAATTACTGATGCAACACAAATACAAGAAAACTTAATTGCACAATTAACAGCTCCTGTAAAATGGACACAAACCATGCAAAATATGTTGGCTGATGGAGTAACTTCTGTAACCGAAGTTGGTCCTGGTAAAGTATTACAAGGTTTATTTAAAAAAGTAGATAGACAATTGGAAACCGTTAGTGCGTAAAAATTAGAGAAAAAAAGAGGTGTTACTCAGCCCCTAATTTTGTTAGTTGAGTTTTTAATTTTTCTGTTTTAGAAGTAAGTTTTTTTACTTTCTTTTCATTTTTCTTAATCTCTTTCTTCTTCTTGTTAATTTTCGATTGAAGGGTGTTGGTTTGTTTGGTTAATTTTTCACTTTTACCAACCATTTTATCTCTTTTTTTACTAATTTTCGTTGTTTTTTTTGAGTCGTCAATATTGTCAATCAATTTCTCTCCCTGCTTTTTCACATCTTTATTGGCTGAACTTAAATCTTTATTTTTTTTATTTAATTCATCGGTTAACGATTCAACCTCTTTTTTTAATTCTTCAATCTTTGTTTGTGTTTTAGTTTTGTTGGTATTTATCGTTGTAATTTTTTCGGTTAACTGTGTAATCTTTTCAGTGTTATCAGCTTGTCCGAAAGAAAAAGCAGTTAAAAAAATAGCTACAATTAAGAGTGAATTTCTTGTTTTCATGATGAGTTTAGTTTTATGAAGAGCGAAATAACGAAAAGAAAAGATTATGTTAAAACTTTTACCCTTGATTTTTCAGTTAGTGTTAGGCTGTTAAGGGTCACATTTTCAATTAGATTAACACCTGGAGTTTTTCCTTTTTCAAAAGAACCCAACTGATTGAAATTTAAAAATTCAGCACCATTATAAGTTGCCCATTTAATTAAAGTTTCTAAATCAATTTGTGGATTAGATTTACTAATTGTTTTTAGTTCATCTAAAATTGACAAACTCCAGTTAGAAGCATAACTATCGGTGCCAATGGTGCATTTTTCATTGATAAAGAGCTGAAAGTTGGGTAATTTATTTTCGATATACAAGTTAGCATTTGGACAGAAAGCCCAAAAAATATTAGCGTTGTATTTTTTTGACCAATTGATATCCTCTTTATCCGTAAAAGTGTTATGAACTAAAAGCGTATGATTTAAATCTTCATATTTTTTTAGAAAAGAGGCTAAAGCATTTTCTCCCGTATGTTTAAAATCTGTTTTTTTAACAATTTCTAAAAACTCAAATAAATGACCGCTTCCATTTTTATGAAATTCGTTTTCACTTTCAGTTTCTTGATTATGAATACTCACTAAACTTTTATTTGCAATGCAATGTTTGTTTATTAATAAAGTTAAAGGGTCAGATACAGAATAAGTTGCATGAGGGGTAATTGAAACTCTAGCCTTATCAAAATAAAGTTCATATAGATTTTGGGCTTGGGTAAAAGCTTCATTTGCAATTTTAGGGTCAGAACCAAAAACCTCAATAAAAGTATGGTAAAGTAAATTCCCTTTTTCCTTTTGATTAAATGTTGAGTCACCATTAGAAATATCTCCAACAGCAACAATCCCATTTTTTTTCATTTCTAGCTCAGCATCTATAATCGCATTTAACCGTTGCTTTGCTGTAAACCCATTTCTTTTCGTAATGATTTCTTTTATAAAACCATGCAGCTGAGTATGTTCACTTATTTGACTTTTTAAGTATGATAATTCTAAGTGACAATGTGTATTTATAAAGCCAGGACAAATAATACCTTTATGTTTTTCTACGTCATCCCAATTAACTTCATTTTTTTGAGGGTCAAGTAGGTCAACAATAGACCCGTTATCATCAACTATTAAAATACCATTTTTAATTGGAGATGATTTTCCGGGAAAGATATAATCTGCACTTATTTTTTTCATCAGTTCAAAAATACGTCAAAAAATCATTTTTAATAACAAAATGTTTTTGCTTTTGAAACCCGAAAGGTTTTTAAAACCTTTCGAGTTTATTCCTTCTTAAAAAAGAAAGATGGAGAAATGTAAAGTAGTCAATAACTCTTCTAAAGTTTTAAACTTTAGAAGAGTTATAAAATGAATAATCCTTTCTAAACCTGAAAGGTTTTAAAAACCTTTCAGGTTTAAATTCCCTCCCAATAGTTCTCGGGATAAAAAAGAGGGTTAGGGAGGTGTAAAATCGTACTTTTGCAGTTAAATGTCAGAAAAACAAAACATAAGAAGCCTCACAGCAGAAGAACTAAAAGAGTTTTTTTCTAAAAATGGAGAAAAAGCTTTTCGTACTAAGCAAGTTTTTGAATGGTTATGGAAAAAACAAGCGTTGTCATTTACCGAAATGACTAACCTTTCTTTGAATACAAGAACTTTGTTGGAAGAACATTTTTTTATAAATGCAGTAAGTATTGCAGAAAAGCAAATTAGCTCGGACAGAACGATAAAAAATGCTTTTAAACTTTATGATGGTAAAATTACTGAAGGCGTTTTAATTCCTACACCAAAAAGAATGACGGCTTGTATTTCGAGTCAAGTTGGTTGTAGTTTAACATGTGCCTTTTGCGGTACTGGCCGATTAGACAGATTAAGAAATATTGAAGCAGAAGAAATATTTGACCAAGTAGTTTTAATTAAAAATCAAGCTAAAGAACATTACCAAACGCCATTAAGCAATATTGTTTATATGGGAATGGGAGAACCTTTGTTAAACTATAAAAACGTTCTAAAATCTATCGATTTAATTACATCAGAAAACGGATTAGGAATGTCACCAAAGCGAATTACAGTTTCAACTGCTGGTATTGCCAAAATGATTAAAAAATTAGGTGATGATGATGTGAAGTTTAATTTGGCTTTATCCTTACATGCGGCAAATGATGTAAAACGTAGTGAAATTATGCCCATTAACGACCAAAACACCTTAGAATCGTTAAAAGAAGCATTGATTTATTTTTATGACAAAACAGGAACTCGTGTAACTTTTGAATATATTATTTTTAAGGATTTTAACGATAGCATAGAAGATGCAAAAGAATTGGGAGCATTTTGTAAAGTTGTTCCTTGTAAAATAAACATCATAGAATACAACCCAATAGATGACGCTAAATTTGAAAAAGCAGATAGCGAGAAAACAGATAAATTTGCTGCTTTTTTAGAAAACAATTTTAATTTAATTGTAAATGTTCGCCGTAGTAGAGGTAAAGATATTGATGCTGCTTGTGGGCAATTAGCGAATAAGAATAAAGCAGTTAATTAAACTCTAATCCCAATTGCCCCTTCGCAAGTTCAAGGTAAACTTTGCATTATATTCTTACGCCTATGATGCATACATCATCAATTTGATCTAAACCTCCTTTCCAACCTTCAAATTCAGCAGCAAGAATTTGTTTTTGTTCGAAAAGTGGTTTTTTATAGATACTCAGTAACTTATTTTTGAAAGTATTGTACTTATATTTTTTTCCTTTCGGCCCTCCAAATTGATCTGCATATCCGTCAGTAAAAATACAAACATAATCCCCTTTTTTCATCTCAATAGTATGGTTAGAAAAACTGGACATTTTATAATTATAGCCAATAGGTTGTTTGTCTGGTTTTATTTCTTCCAGAATTTCATTTTTTATTAAATAGAGCGGATTGTTTGCTCCTGCCCATTGTAAAGTATTGGTTGTAAGATTTAATTGAATCAATGAAATGTCCATTCCATCAAAAGACTCTCCATCCTTTCCTGTTTGATTTAGTTCTAGGATGATTTTTTCTCTTAATTTGTTCAAAATTTCAGCAGGAGATAATAAAATATCTACGGCATTAATTTCATTTAAAAAAGAATTACCTAACATAGTTAATAAAGCACCAGGAACACCATGACCTGTACAATCTCCAGCTGCTAAATACAAATGATTTTCTTTTTCTAAAGCCCAATAAAAATCGCCACTAACAATATCTTTTGGTTTAAAATAAATAAAATGTTCAGGAAGATGTTCAGATTGGTGTTCTTCAGATTTCAATAACGCATCTTGTATTCTTTTTGCATAGTTTATGGAATCTATAACTTCCTTGTTTTTTTCTTCAAGCTGAGATTTTGCGTTTTCTACAATTAGTTTTTGTTGTTCAATAACTAGCTTTTGTTTTTTGGTAATTTTTAAACGATTAAATATAATACCAAGTAGTAACGTGACAACAATAAGTATTGCCGTGATACCATAAGAAATGGCTTTTTGTTTTTGTTCTTTTTCTGCTGAAATTTCTAAATCTTTTTTATGTTCGGCATCTTTAATGGCTTGATTTTTTTCAAATTCATATTTAAGTTG
>CAXBPN010000192.1:0-5052 GCA_963977515.1 uncultured Flavobacteriales bacterium | reverse complement strand
ATTATGAAGATGAATACAAGACAAAAACATTGGTTCTTTTTTATCCTAACTGCAATAGGAGCAATAGTTGTAGTTAATCTATTTATATTGTTAATGTGGACAGATATGAGTGAAGAAGAACAGTTGGTAGGAAGACAGCTGTTTGGCAGAGTCGTTATTTATGGAACACTAGCAATGATCGTATTATTTTTTATCAGCTCTCAGTTTATTCTCTACATTTTCAGAAACTATATATCACCAATAGAAACGTTAACTGAAGAAACCAGATTAATAGCTTTAGCAAATGCAAAATATAGAATAAAACCAGTAGGAGCTTTAGAAACTAATAAATTAACGAGTGTAATTAATGATTTAGCTGACTCATATATCTCGTTAAAATCGGATGTGAAAAATATAGTTACAGAATCAAAAGCAGGATTTGAAGATGAGAAATTAAGGTTAGACACTTTAATGAATATTGTTTCAGAAGGAGTATTAATTTGTAGCTATGATGGTCGAATTTTAATGGCAAACCATAAAGCGTATGAAATTTTTAATTCAGTAGATCATAATGAAGTTGGTCGATTTTCAAGGTTAGGTTTAGGACGATCATTCTTTAGTGTGTTTAATAGATTTCCTGTAGTATGTGCTATTGAAGAGTTGTATAGTAATTTAAGGGATGGGAAAGAATCAAATACTTTTGAGTTTATTACAACTCGATATAAGAAACAGTATTTAGAAGTTAAAATAGCTTCAATTATAAAAAAACAAGATGCAAATTCAATTTCTGGTTATGTGATTACATTTAATGATATAACTCAGCATATTAAAGAAAATAAAATTGCTAAATATAGTGCGTTAAATATCATTCTAGATGAGGTTGCTTCTATTGTAAACATGAGGACTCAAAACCAATTTAATTTTATTACAGAAAGTGGAATATGGACGAGTATTAGTAATATAAAAGTGATTGATGTTTTGGTTGAAATTTCAAGTTATTTAAAAACTAAAAATGTAAAAACGATTGGGTTAGGAATTTCCGAAAATAATAACTTGCAAATTAATTGGGGAGGAGATGTTGCTGATTTTAAATCAGGCCAATATCAAGAATTTATTTTAAAACAAGAAAGTACTCAAGGACATGTTAATATTGAATTAAAGATACCTGTTTATCAGCAAGAAAGTGAGTTGAAAATTGAGAATGATGTAGAATCTCGCCCTGTATTTTATGATGCAAAATTATTTGATCATTCAGCACAATCAATAGCAATGGATAATATTTTACTTAAAGACTTATCTTTTGTAGTGTTTGATACTGAAACTACTGGTCTTGATCCATCTGGCGGAGATGAAATTATTTCTATAGCAGGAGTTAGAGTTCATAAAGGAAAAATTATTGAAGATGAAATTTTTGATGAATTAGTAAATCCTCAGAGAAGTATTCCGTTAACTTCATTAGAAATACATGAGATTTACCCTGAAATGTTAAAAGATAAATTAACAATCGAAAAGGTGCTGCCAATGTTTCATGAATTTGCTGATAATACGATTTTAGTTGCTCATAACGCTGCTTTCGATATGCGTTTTATACAGTTAAAAGAGAAAAAAGCTGGAGTTGAATTTAAAAATCCAGTATTAGATACGTTGCTTTTATCTGCTATTTGTCACCCAAAACAAGAACTTCATAACCTAGAAGATATAGCTAAAAAATGTGGAGTAGAAATTGTAGGAAGACATACTGCTTTGGGTGATGCTATTGTGACGGCAGAAATCTTCCTCAAATTATTACCAATACTAGATGCAATGGATATAAAAACTTTAGGAGATGCACGAAAATCATCAGCTAAAACATATTTCTCTAACCTTAAATTTTAAATGATTTAAATCAAATTATTTATTGTTAAAGTGCTATATTTTAATGTATTGTATTAAATAATATGAGCGTAATCATATTTTAGCTTGTCATAAAACAATCTATGTATTGACTCTTCTCATATTTAACATCACATTCACTCACTACTTTTACAAGGTATTAATCGATATTAATTAAACATTAGAATATGAAACTTACAAAAAAACTATTATTAGGAAGCGTAATGATGTTAGCAGCGGCTCCGTCGTTTGCACAATTTACCTTAGATGGTGAAATTAGACCAAGGTTTGAGTACCGTCATGGATACAAGTCTGTCGCTGATTCTAATCAAGCAAATGCTGCATTTGTAGAACAAAGAACTCGTTTAAATTTCGGGTATAAAACAGAAGGATATATTTTTAAAGTAACACTTCAAGATGTTCGTATATGGGGATCGCAGCCGCAATTGATTGGAAATTACAGTCAAATGAATACTTCTGGTTCATATTTGTCATTACATGAAGCATGGGGGCAAGCATTAATGTCTGAGAATTGGTCTTTAAAGTTTGGTCGCCAAGAAATTATTTTAGATGATCATAGAATTTTTGGAGATGTAGGTTGGACTCAACAAGCTCGTAGTCATGATGCTGCCATCTTAAAATTCAATAAAAATAAATTTAAAGCCGATTTTGGAGTTGCATATAATCAAGATAAAGCTCAGATGAAAACTACTGAAGCTCAATTTGGTTCATATAAAGCTTTCCAATATTTATGGTTACATAACGATTTTGGAGAAAATTTTGGAGCTAGTGTTCTCTTCTTAAATAATGGTAAAGAGCAATTAGATTATGATAGTACTGGTACAGCAGCAGTTGGTACAGCTTATTATACTGATAACTATAGTCAAACGATAGGTACACGTTTAACTTACAAAAAGAATAAGTTGGCTGTAAATGGTGCTTTTTATACACAAATGGGAGTTGAAGGGAATAGAACGACATACTATTCGGATGCTCAAGGAGAATATGAGAAAGGATTAGCAGCCATGAATTTTGGTTTAGATATTTCGTATCAAATTACTGAAAAATTATCAGCAACTGTAGGTTTTGAATACATGAGTGGTCAAAGTCAAACAGATACTAATGCATCATATTTAAGAACCAATCATGCTTTTACTCCATTTTATGGAACAAACCATAAATTTAATGGTTATATGGATTATTTTTATGTCGGCAACTGGACTAAAAATGGAACAGATAATGTTGGATTACAAGATATTTTCTTAAAGTTAAAATATAAAGGAGAGAAATTTTGGGTTGGTGCTGATGCTCACATGTTTGCAGCTACTGCTGATGTTTGGGATGGATATAAGTTCAATAAAGAATTAACTGATGCAGTAACAGCAGGGCAACCGACTACTGATATTTTAGATAAAAAATATACAAGTTACAAAATGGATGCAAATTTAGGAATGGAGCTTGATTTAACTTTTGGATTTAATTTAGCTAAAGGTGTTGCGTTTAAGGGAGGTTATTCTGCAATGTTAGCTACAGAAACATTAGCTTATTTAAATGGTACAACTTATAAAGCTGGAGCAAATGCAGGACAAGGAAGAGCAGACCAAATGAATGGTTGGGGATGGGCTATGATAATTATTAAGCCTAAATTTATAACTGGTAAGAAAAAATAAGGCTTTAGAATACATAATTTTTTAAAAGTTTTAATTTGTTAGATAGAGAAGAGTAGGAATTTATTCCTGCTCTTTTTTGTATGATACTTATCATAACCAGTCAGTGACAATTTAAGTAAAATTGAATATGCTTAGATTTATTTCTTTTATAGTAATCCTCTCAATTTTTTTTTCATGTAAAAAAGAAACAGACACCACAAGTAGTCATGGGAGTACGAGTTTTAATTGGGGAGCTTATAATCCGACACCTAAAGAACCTAAAGGATTTGATTTTTTCCCAGATATGCATAACCCATCATTTAATTCTTTAACAGAGGAAGGAGTTATTTTAGGTAAAAGATTATATTATGATAATATATTAGGTACGAATGGTTTGTCATGTTCATCTTGTCATTTGCCGCAATATTCTTATTCATTACCTGTAATGGGACCAGTTGGTACTGCCATTTTACCCCATGTAAATTTAGGTTGGTATAATAAGTTTGGTTGGACTGGAGGAGAAGATCATTTAGATTATGTTGCTTTGGCAGATTTGGCAGAAGGAAACCCTTTTTTAAATGCCAACGGAGATAGTATTCTAAGCCGGTTTCAAAGAGATACACCTTTGCAGCAAATGTTTTGGAAAGCATTTGGAGTAAAAATTGTAGAATTGTCTGTATCGGAGAGGAATACTTACATCAGTTTTGCTTTAGCTCAATTTTTAAGAACAATGGTTTCTGATAATTCAAAATTCGATAGGTATATAAGAGGAGAAGAATCACTAACGCCATCAGAGGCAAGTGGATTAGATGTGTTTATGTCAGAAGATAAAGGAGATTGTTTTCATTGCCACGGTAATCCTCAAAACCCTTTATGGACAGATAAAGAATTTCATAATAATGCGTTAAATGCTACTTTTAATGGTTTGGATTTAGGTCGTTTTTTAATGACAGGAGACTCAAATGATATTGGTAAATTTAAATCGCCAACTTTACGTAATATAGAATTATCAGCACCTTATATGCACGATAATAGATTTGCAACATTAGAGGAAGTGGTAGATTTTTATAGTGAAAATCTACAAAACTCACCTTACGTTGATCCTTTAATGCAGAAGATCGGTCAAGGTGGAGCTCATATTAGCCCAAGTCAGAAAGTGGATTTAATTAACTTCTTAAAAACCCTTACAGATACCTCCTTTATAAATAATCCAGAAATCTTGAATTAATTTCATGATTTAAATCATTTTTCATGAATTTAGCATAGCGTAATTTTATTGAAAATATAACGCTTTAAGATAATTGACATGAAATAGCCATGAGTATTATTTTCAAACTAACTGAAAATGCTTGCCAAAGGCGTATTTCGTCTGACAAATAAAAGCAATAAAGAAAATACAGATGAAAATTATAGATAAAGAAACAGGAAAAAGGTTAAAGGAGATAGATCCTGTAAAGGGTAATCCTGAAAAAGAAGAAGCAGTAATTGATAGTGAAAATTCGCCGATGGACCCTCCAGGAGCTTATGAAGAGATTGCTGAAAATAAAATTAC
>CAXBPN010000191.1:0-5166 GCA_963977515.1 uncultured Flavobacteriales bacterium | reverse complement strand
TTCAATAGGTTCAGCAAAAGAGAAAAAGTTAACCGCTTATAGCATATTAAAAAATCATGTCCAATTAGATAATCCTGCAAATAGTGTATTTGTTGTACATCGTTTAGATAGAGACGCTTCTGGTTTAATGGTTTTTGCAAAAAACAGAAAAGCACAGTTAGAGATGCAAACTACCTGGGATAAAACAGCCTTAAAAAGGAAATATCTAGTAGTTGCCGAAGGGACATTTGAAAAAGATGAAGATACGATAACAACCTACTTAAAAGAGAGTAAAGCATTAATTGTATATTCATATTTACATGATTCAAAAGATTTTAAAAAGGCAGTATCTAGCTATACAGTATTTAAAAAGAATGAATATTTTACTTTACTTGAGGCAACTTTAGAAACTGAAAGAAAACATCAGTTAAGAGCTCAATTAAAAGCAATGGAACATCCAATTGTTGGTGATAAAAAATACGATTCAACACAAAACCCAATTGATAGAATGGCTTTTCATGCAAAAGTATTGACTTTTACTCATCCTACCACACATAAAGAAGTTACTTTTGAAACAAAAGTGCCCGATGATTTCTTAAAGTTGTTTCGAATTAAGTATTATGAGAAATAAGAAAAGAAAGTGAGAGTAAATTTATCTTGTTATCATAATTATTTATTGGGTAGGTTTGTGTTTCTATAAAAATTAGTTTCTATTAAGTGAATAATGTTATTTAGTTCAATTATATTTTTAATAGTTTTTCTACCTATTGTTCTTCTTAGTAATTTAGCTACGCCTAGAATTTTTAGAAATAGTTTACTCCTTTTTTTTAGTTTATTGTTTTACGCATGGGGAGAGGGATCGTATATAATTCTAATGTTAATCTCTATAGTAACAAACTATGGAATTGCAATTGTCATTGATAAGTATAGAAACAATAAGCTAGATCAATATATATTAATAACTGGAGTTACTATTAACATTGGGTTAATAGCATACTTTAAATATACAGATTTTATTTTCCAAACTTTTTATGGACTTACATCAATTAATGATGATGAGTTTGTTTCATTAGGAATCCACCTACCTATTGGTATTTCATTTTTTACATTTCAAAGTATTTCATATCTGATAGATGTTTATAGAAAGGATGTTGTTGCTCAAAAGAACCCAATTAATATTGGATTATATATAGCATTATTTCCTCAGTTAATTGCCGGGCCAATTGTTAGATATGTAGATATTATAAAAGAATTAACAAATAGGAAAGTTGATGTTTCACTTTTTACATCAGGTATTAAAAGGTTTATTATTGGGTTAAGTAAAAAGGTGTTAATAGCAAATTCTGTTGCTCAAATTGCTGATGAAATTTTTGAATTACCTCTATCTGAAGTTTCAACATCAGTTTCTTGGCTAGGTATTATTTGTTATTCCTTACAAATATATTTTGATTTCTCTGGGTACTCTGATATGGCAATTGGATTAGGAAGGATGCTTGGATTTAAGTTTTTAGAAAATTTTAATTTCCCTTATATTGCTAAATCTATTCAAGATTTTTGGAGACGATGGCATATATCTTTATCAACTTGGTTTAGAGATTATTTATATATTCCTCTAGGGGGAAATAAAGGGAGCATATATAGAACTTACTTTAATTTAATTACTGTATTCTTTATAACTGGATTATGGCATGGGGCAAGTTGGAACTATATTTTTTGGGGTCTATTTCATGGTTTTTTCCTTATTATTGAACGGATTGGGTTTAATAAAGTGCTATTGAAAATATGGAGACCTTTAGCTCATGTTTATACATTGCTAGTAGTTGTTATAGCGTGGGTGTTTTTTCGAATAGAAAATATTGAAGTTGCATTTTCTTTTGTATTGAAAATGTTTGGGTTTAATAATTCAACTAGCTATGAATATAACCTTACTTCTTTTACCAATAATTATAATATCACGGTGTTAATAATTGGAGTAATTGTTTCAACTAAAATATTATATTTTATTTCTGATTATTTTAATTCAATTAAGAATAAAGGTTTAATAAAAAATAGTTACTATGCTATTCAGATATTTCTTTTAACTGTACTTCTTGCTTCGTGTATGTCTGAATTAGCATCAGGAACATATAATCCGTTTATTTATTATAGATTTTAATTTATGAAAATAAAGATAGAAATAGTGAATAAATGGAATCAATATTTAATGATAATAATATTTCTATTTATTCTTTTATCTCCAACAATACAAATGATTACTCCATTTGTAAGTTATGGGAGGCTTGTAAAAGATTTTAATGAAAAGAGAGAGCTAACTAAGTTGCCTGATTTTGAAATTGAAAAAATTGAAGAGTTACCTAATCAATTAAATAATTATATAAATGATAATTTTGAATTTAGAAAATGGTTAATTGCGTGGAATAACTATATAAAGGTTAAATTTTTTAAAGTATCTCCAGTTTCGAATGTAACTCTTGGAGTTGGAGATTGGATTTTTTTAACTTATAAAGGTGTAATTGAAAATATTGAAGGTAAAGCTCTTTTTAGCAATGATGAATTAGAAAAAATAAAAGAAGGATTAGAGGCTAAAAAAGAATTTTTGAGTCAAAATGGAAGTTCTTATTATATTGCTATAGCTCCTAATAAGAGTAGTATATATCCTGAATATTTACCTTATAGTATTGATGTTGTTGATAAATCTAGAACCGATCAACTTATAAATTACATAAGACAGAATAGTTCAATTAAAATTATTGATATGAGATTTGAGTTAAAAAAGGACAAAATCAATAATCAACTTTATTATAAAACTGATTCACATTGGAATCATAATGGTGGTTTTATAGGGTATGAAGTTATAATGAATGAACTAAAAAAAGATTATCCCCAGTTAAATGTATATTCTAAAAATGATTTTATTATTACTTCAGATACTCTTGATAAAGGAGGAGATGTATCTCAAATGTTAGCTTTAAGGAATGAGTATAAGAAAATTGATTACATCTATACCCCAAAAGAGATAATTCCAAAAACAAATGTTAATTGGCATAGGAATTATAAATCTTCTAAAGGTGTTGAAATATTTACGACCGTGACAGAAAGAGTTGATACTAATTTACCTCGTTTGATAAATTTTCATGACTCATTTACCGGGTATCTTACGGATTTTATTCCTTTACATTTCTCTAAAAGTATATTAATATGGTCTCATGAGTTTAAAAAAGAGATCATTAAACAAGAGAAACCGGATATTGTTTTACATACTATTGTTGAAAGAGATATTCATTTACTTGGAGATATGTAGCTTAATTTGTGAATTTCTCAATCAATCTACTTCTTCATAATCTACATATTCGCCGTCAATAGAATTATCGTTAGAATACTTTGCTTTATCCTTTTTAGGCACGTTAACTTTAACTTCGCCCTCGTGTTCTTTAGCAAATTGTTTGGCTTGCTCAGCATCTCTATATTGTTGTTGAGATTGATTTTGAAACTGTCCCATCTTCTTGTTTACCCATCTAGTTAATAGAAAAGGAAAAACATAACGAGCCAATAGTTTAAAGCCATAATAGACAAGCACGATTATAGCTATTGTTCTTAAAAGTTGCAATTTAATTTCTTTTTAAAATTATAACCTATTTCATTTCAATAATCCTTCCATTTTAAAATTACAGTCAAAATGGCATTCGTTTGTCATTCTGAACAATATTTTATCCACGCTTTAGGGGTGGTTGTATAATGAAGTGAAGAATCTTTTATGAATAGATACTTCATTTTGTTTTATATCAATCCTAAATAGGTTGATAAAACTACATTCAGTATAATACCTTACCTACTCAAATACAGATTTCTTTCCGCATAAATATCTCTAAAGAATTTGTCTTTTAGAGAATCAATAAATTGAATAGCTTCTCCAGTTGATTTCATTTCTGGACCTAATTCTTTATCTACATTAGGAAATTTATTAAATGAGAATACTGGAATTTTTATAGCATATCCTTCTTTATGAGGGTTAAAGTTAAAGTCTTTTACTTTTTTATCACCCAACATTACTTTTGTAGCGTATTTCACATAAGGTTCTCTATAAGCTTTTGCAATAAAAGGAACCGTTCTAGATGCTCTAGGGTTTGCTTCAATTACATAAACAACATCATCCTTAATCGCAAATTGAATATTAATCAATCCAACCGTTTTTAAAGCAACAGCAATTTTTTTAGTTATTTCTTCTATTTGAGTGATGATTAAATCACCTAAGTTGTAAGGAGGTAAAACAGCATAAGAATCACCTGAGTGAATACCTGCTGGTTCAATGTGTTGCATTATGCCTATAATGTAAGTGTCAGTGCCATCGCAAATAGCATCAGCTTCAGCTTCAATAGCTCCACCTAAAAAGTGGTCTAATAGAATCTGGTTGTTTGGCATCGACTTTAGAATATCAACTACATGATGTTCTAATTCATCTTCGTTAATTACAATTTTCATTTTTTGCCCACCCAATACATAAGAAGGACGAACTAATAATGGAAAACCTAAACCTTTTGATAACTCAATGGCTTGTTCAGCACTTTCAACAATTCCATACTTAGGAAAAGGTATTTCTAATTCTTCTAGAACTTTAGAAAAACGACCTCTATCTTCAGCAATATCAAGTGCTTCAAAAGAAGTTCCTAAAACTTTTATTCCGTATTTTTCTAATTTTTCAGCCAACTTCAAAGCAGTTTGCCCACCTAATTGAACAATTACTCCAACAGGTTTTTCATGTTTGATGATGTCGTAAATATGTTCCCAAAAAACAGGTTCAAAATATAATTTATCAGCCGTTTCAGAATCTGTAGATACAGTTTCAGGATTACAGTTTATCATGATGGTTTCATAACCAGCTTCTTTCGCAGCCATTACTCCATGAACACAACTATAATCAAACTCAATACCTTGTCCAATTCTATTTGGTCCAGACCCTAATACTACAACCGATTTTTTATCTGATACAATTGATTCATTTTCATCCTCAAAAGTAGAGTAGTAGTAAGGTGTTTGTGCAGGAAATTCAGCAGCACAAGTATCTACTAACTTATATACTCTGTTGATGTTCATTTCAGCTCTCTTACTATAAACTTCACTTTCTAAACATTTTAAAAGATGAGCTACTTGTCTGTCAGCATAACCTTTTTGTTTTGCTTCATACATCAA